>DATAQP010000134.1:0-5602 GCA_036264595.1 Allostellaceae bacterium | reverse complement strand
CCGCTCAGCATCCTGATCGGCGCGCTCGGCGGCGAGGGCGGCGGCGTCCTCACCGACTGGCTGGTCGCCGCCGCAATGGCGGCCGATCTGCCGGTACAGAGCACCTCGATCCCCGGTGTCGCCCAGCGCACCGGGGCGACGACCTATTACGTCGAGATCTTTCCCAGAAGCAATGCGGCGCTCGCCGGGCGCCGCCCGGTTCTCGGCCTCTACCCGTGCCCAGGGGACATGGATGTCGTCATCGCCTCCGAGCTGCTCGAGGCCGGGCGCGCCATCGAGAACGGCTACGTCACCGCCGAGCGCACGACGCTGATCGCGGCGACGCATCGCGTCTATGCCGTTGCCGAGAAGCAGCAGATGGCGGATGGCCGCTTCGATGCCTCGCGCGTCCTGCGCGCGGCGCGCGAGATGGCGCGCCAGCCGATTCTCTTCGATCTCACGCACGACCCCGCGACGCGCCAGCTCCCGCTCAATGCCGTTCTGCTCGGCGCCCTCGCCGGCAGCTTCGCGCTGCCGCTCGCGCGCGACGGCTTCGAGGCGGCGATCCGCGAATCGGGAATCGCGGTCGACAGCAATCTCGCCGGCTTCGCCATGGGCTACCGCCTGGCCAGCCAAGGGCCCGGCGCGACGACGATGCCGCGTGACGACCGCATCGTGGCGCCGCTCGGCAAGCCCGATCTCGACACGCTGCGCCAGGCCGCCGCGCGGGAATTCCCGGCCCAGGCGATCGCCTTCGTCGAGGAAGGCCTGCGCCGGCTCGTCGACTATCAGGATGCGGACTACGCCGAGCTCTATCTCACCCGGCTGCGGCGGCTCCGCGCCGCCGGCATCGCCGACGAGACGTTGGCCGAGGCGGCGCGCCATCTCGCGCTGTGGATGGCCTATCAGGACATCATCCGCGTCGCCCAGCTCAAGAGCCGCGCGACGCGCTTCGCCCGGCTGCGTGACGAGGTGCGGGCGAAGCCCGACGAGCCGGTGCGCGTCACCGAGTTCTTCAAGCCCGGCATCGAGGAGGTCAGCGCCCTGCTGCCGCCCTCGCTCGGCGGCGCCCTGTACCGCTGGGCCGAGCGGCGCAACCTGCTGCATCGGCTGCACCTGCCGATGCATGTCACGACGACGAATGTCAACGGTTTCCTGCGTCTCTGGCTGCTCGCCCGGCTGCGACGCTGGCGCCGCCGCGGCTACCGTTTCGCCGAGGAGCAGGCGTTGATCGAGCGCTGGCTCGACGCCATCTGCCGTGCCCAGGCGGTCGACGCCGGCTTCGCGCGCGAGATCGTGCTGTGTGCCCGCCTGCTCAAGGGCTATAGCGATACGCATCGGCACGGGCTGCACAGCTTCCTCGCCATCCTCGAACGCATCATCGAGCCGGCCGTGCTTCAGGCGCGCGCGGCGGAGGAGGACGTCAGACGCGCCCGTGTCGCGGCACTCGCCGACCCGGACGGCGCCGCGCTCGCCAAGGCGCTGGCGGCTCCCGTCGACAATAATGATGCGCGGCGCGCTGCCGCGGAATAAGCGCTCGGGGCAGGGGGTGACGACATGGCCAAAGGGATTGCGATCGGCGTCATCGTGCTGCTCGGCCTATCCACGGCGGCGACGGCGCAGATCTCGGGCGATGTCGTCAAGATCGGCGTGCTGACCGATCAGTCCGGCAATTTTTCCTCGCTGTCGGGCGCCGGTTCGGTGCTCGCGGCGGAGATGGCGGCGGCCGATTACGGCGGTACGGTGGTGGGCAAGCCGATAGAGATCATCAATGCCGACCACCAGAACAAGACCGATATCGGCTTGCAGATCGCGCGCCGCTGGTACGATGTCGACGGCGTCGATGCCATCGTCGATGTGCCGAATTCCGCGATTGTCCTCGGTGTCCAGGATATCGCCAAGGAACGCAACCGCGTGCTCCTGGTCTCCGGCGGGGGGACCGCCGATCTGACCGGCAAGGCGTGCTCGCCGGTCGGCATCCATTGGACCTGGGACACCTATTCCTTCGCGGTTGGCAGCGCCCGTGCGCTGCTCGATCAGGGCAACGACACGTGGTTCTTCCTGACCGCCGATTTCGCCTTCGGCGCCGCCATGCAGCGCGACGCGACCAGCGTCATCGAGGCTGGTGGCGGCAAGGTCCTGGGCGCCGTGAAGCATCCGCTGCAGACTGCCGATTTCTCGTCGTTCCTGCTCCAGGCGCAGAACTCCGGCGCCAAGCTCGTCGCGCTGGCGAATGGCGGCAGCGATACCATCAATGCGGTGAAGCAGGCCGCCGAGTTCGGCCTAACCGAGCGCGGCCAAAAACTCGCTGCGCTCGCCATCTACATTACCGACGTGCACGCCATCGGGCTGAAGGGCGCGCAAGGCCTGGTGCTAACCACGGCCTTCTATTGGGATCGCGACGAGGAGACGCGCGCCTGGAGCCGTCGTTTCTTCGCCCGCCACGGCGCCATGCCGACGCAGGCGCAGGCCGGCGTCTATTCCAGCGTGATGCATTACCTCAAGGCGATCGCGGCGACCGGTACCGATGAAGCGCGTGCCGTCGTCACGCGCATGAAGGCAACGCCGGTCGATGATTTCTTCGCCCGCGGCGGCAAGATCCGGGAAGACGGCCGCATGGTGCACGACATGTACCTGGCGCAGGTCAAGAAGCCGGAGGAGTCGCACTATGCCTGGGACTACTACAAGATCCTGCGCACGATTCCGGGCGATCAGGCTTTCCGACCGCTCAGCGAGAGCGAGTGTCCGCTCGTCGCCAAATAGCGTCCGGTCAATCCTCGCGCGGCAGGGCGCTCTCGTGCCAGCGGCGCAGCAGCAGCCACGAGAGCAGCGACAACACGCCGTAGATGGCAACGCCGGTGACCGAGAGCAGGACGAGTGCGGCGAACATGCGCGGGATCTGCAGCCGGTAGCCGGATTCGAAAATACGCGAGGCGAGGCCGCTCTCGACGCCGCCGGTCCCGGCGACGAACTCGGCGACGATTGCGCCGATCAGGGCAAGGCCGCCCGAGATGCGCAGGCCGGCGAGGAAATAGGGCAGAGCGGAGGGCAGGCGCAGCCGCCAGAGGATTTGCCAGTTCGAGGCGCCATAGAGGCGGAAGAGCTCGACTAGGTTGCGATCCGCGCTGTTGAGCCCGAGGGTGGTGTTCGACACGATCGGGAAGAAGGCGACGATCCAGGCGCAGAGCAGTAGCGCTAGAAAGGTATTATCGCGAAACCAGATAATGATGAGCGGGGCGATCGCGACGATCGGCGTCACCTGGAGAATGACGGCGTAGGGGAAGAGACTGATTTCCAGCACGCGCGAGTACGCAAAGAGCAGGGCGATGGCACTGCCGATTACGATAGCAGCGGCAAGTGCCGCGGCGGTGATGCGCACGGTGATCAGAAGCGCAGCCGAAAGGCTCGCTCCGTCGGTCCACAAGGTCTCGGCGACGAGAAGCGGGCCGGGCAGGATGTAGCGCGGGATGTCCTCGATCCGCACCACCGCCTCCCAGACGGCGAGGAACAGCAGGCCGACGAGGATCGGGGCGAGAATCTTGGCGACGCCTTGTCCTCTCATCTCATGCCGCCTCCATCGCGGCGGCGAGGGATTGCGAGACGGCACGGCATTGCAACCCGTACTCCGCCGTCGTGCGCAGCGCCGTCTCGCGCGGATAGGGCAGCGTGATCGCGAGATCGGCGGCGATGCGGCCGGGAGGCCGCGTCATGACGACGACGCGGTCGGCGAGGAACACCGATTCGAAGACGCTATGGGTGACGAAGACGACGGTCCATTTCTCGCTCTGCCACAGCCGCAGGAGATCTTCGTTGAGCTTGAGGCGGGTGATCTCGTCGAGCGCGGCGAAGGGCTCGTCGAGGAGGAGGAGGCGTGGCCGCGTGATGAGCGCCCTTGCGATCGAGACACGCATCTTCATGCCACCCGAGAGCTCGCGCGGATAGGCGCCGGCGAAGCCGTCGAGACCGACCGCCGCGATCGCCTCGCCGATGCGCGTCGCGGCATCGCGGCGCGCCACCCCGGCGAGGCGCAGCGGCAGGTAGATATTCTCCGCGACCGATGTCCACGGCATCAGAGTCGGCTCCTGGAAGACAAAGCCGATCGAGCCGGGCCCCATCTTTCCGGGCCCGCCATTGCCGTTTCAGCGCCGCTTTCCCTGGCTCGGCTCGACCAGCCCGGAGATGATGCGCAGCAGCGTGCTCTTGCCGCAGCCGGAGGGCCCAAGCAGGCTGACGAAGCTGCCGCTCGCGATCGCGAGGTCGATGCCGTCGAGCGCGACGACGCCGTTGCGGAAGACCTTGCCGACACCCTCGAGCGTGACGAGGGGCGGCAAAGCGGGGGTCTCGAACGGCAAGCCGGCTAATTCTTCATCCCGACCTTTTTATTGACGAATTGCAGCGTGTAGGCGTGCTTCCAGTCCATGGTGGCGGGGTAGACGCCCTGCGCCGACATCTGCGTGAAGAAATCGTTCCAGCGCTGCTCGCTCATCGCGCCGATGCCGAACGTCTTGGCGTCGCCGCTGTCGACGATGCCGTATTCCTTCATCTTGTCGCGGCCGAAGGTGAGCAGAGCATCGGTCTGCTCGGGGTTGTCCTTCTTGATCAGCGCGTTCGCCGGCGCCGGATCGCCGTAGAGGAAGCTGTACCAGCCCTCGATCGAAGCATCGACGAAGCGCTGCACGAGGTCGGGATTGGCGGCGACCAGCTTGGTCGTCGTCTCGATCATCGCGGCATAACCGGTATAGCCGTTGTCGCCGAGCAGCATGACGACCGGCTTGACGCCCTGCTCCTGCATCGTCAACACCTCGCTCGTCACATAGCCTTGCTGGATCGCCTTGGGGTCGGCGAGGAACGGCGCGATGTTGAAGGTGTAGGGGCGGATCTGGTCGTCGGTGTAGCCGAATTTCGCCTTGAGGAAGAGCCAGGAGCCGATTCGCGTGTCGCCGCCGACCATGATCGGCTTGCCCTTGAGCGCGGCGAGGCTGTCATTGCCCTGTCCGGGATGGGCGAGCAGCGCCTGCGGGTCCTTCTGGAACAGCGCCGCGACCGCCACCATCGGCACGCCTTCCTTGAGGAAATTGAGCGGGATGAAGGAGTTCGAAGCGAGGTTGAAATCGAGCTGGCCGGCGGCGAGGAGCTGGGCCTGGTTGATCTGCGGGCCGCCCGGGCGCAGGTTCACCTCGATGCCGTGCTTGGCGTAGATGCCTGTCGCGATCGCCTGGTAGAAGCCGCCATGCTCGGCCTCCGCCTTCCAATCCGTGCCGAAATTCACCTTGTCGAGCGCGACGGCCGGCAGGCTCGGCAGCGCCAGGACAACGCCGGCGGCGAACAGGGCGGTGCCGCGGGCAAGACGCAGAAATCGCTTGAACATCATCCGAACCCCCAGTTGCAACGTCCGCATTGCTCTTTAGCGTGAATAGGCCTCGCGCGCCAGAGGCGAGAGCGCTCCGTTTGCCGCATCCGGATGTGTCCGGTCGGGCGGTGTGGCGGCGTCCCTCTTTCGTTCCGGCGGGCGGCGTGTTAACGACTTTCCCCGGCGCAGCGGTATAATCGCACCGGACCATTACACGGTGATGGGATGACGCGGAGACTCTTTGGTACCGACGGCATTCGCGGTACGGCGAAT
>DATAQP010000253.1:0-2766 GCA_036264595.1 Allostellaceae bacterium | reverse complement strand
CCGGCTCGGACGGCGTCCCGGCGCGCGTTGCGGAGGTCGTCTATCTCGGCGAGCTCATCTCGATCCGGCTCGCGCTGCCCAACGGACCGGAGCTCTGGTGCCGGCACATGGCAACGCGCTTCTGGCCCGAGGAGGGCCGCGAGGTCAGGGCCTGCTGGCGTGCCGAGGATGTTCGCATACTGCCGCTATGACCATGATGAAGAGGGAGGAAGAACCATGCTGACGAGACGCAGATTGCTCAAAATTGCCGGCGCTGCCGGCATCGTCGCCGCCGGGGCCGGCTTGCAGCGGGCGCGGGCGGCCGACCGGCCCTTCACCTTCAGCTCGTGGGGCGGCGGCCTCTCGCAGACCGAGAAGGACGCCTTCATGGATCCTGCGAGCGCAAAATTCGGCGTGCCGATCACCAACACCTCGCCGATCAGCTACGCCAAGGTGAAGGCGATGGTCGAGGCGAACGCCGTCGAGTGGGACCTCTGCGACGTCGGCGGCCAGTTCATCTATCAGGGGCGTGACCAGGGGCTGCTCGAGAAGATGGATTTCTCGATCATCGACACCTCGAAGATCGACAAGTACTGGGTCACCGATTACGGCATCTACACGAGCACCGGCGCGACGCTCATCGCCTACAACACCAAGACCTTTCCCGAGGGCAAGGGACCGCAATCGTGGAAGGATTTCTGGGACGTCAAGAACTTCCCGGGGCCGCGGACGCTCTACAACCGGCTCTACTACAATTACGAGGCGGCGGTTCTGGCCGGCGGTCTCAAGCGCGAGGAGGTCTATCCCGCGACCGACGAGAAGGTGAAGCTCGCCTTCGCCAAGCTCACCGAGATCAAGCCACACGTCAAAGTGTGGTGGTCGACCGGCGCGCAGGCGCCGCAGCTCCTCGCGACCGGCGAGGTCGTCATGGGCTCGGCCTGGAGCGGCCGCATCCTCGACGCGCAGAAGGAAGGGCAGCCGATCGCCCTGACCTATAAGGACGCGGTGGCCTGGGGCAACGCCTACATCGTGCCTAAGGGCACGCCCTACAAGGACCTGGCGATGAAGGTGATCAACTACGCGATCAGCGAGGAGGCGCAGCTCCGCCTGCTGCCGATCGGCACCTACGGTCCTGTGCTGGCCTCGGCCGCCGCCAAGGCGACGCCGGAGCAGGCGAAGCTCTATGTCTCCTACCCGGGCAATATGCGCGATGCCTGCGTCTTCAACGACGAGGAGGTCGCGAAATACGTGACCAAATACGAGGACGATTGGAAGAAGTTCCAGCTCGCCTGAGCTGACAGGTCGAACCAGGACGGGGGAGGCGCCGTAGCCTTCCCCGTCGCAGCGGCATCAATCGAGGGGCGTGAATGAGCGACAGCGTATTGGAGACCAGGATCGAAGGCCGCATCGGCGTCATGACGCTGAACCGGCCGCAGGTGCTCAACGCCTTCAACAGCGCCCTCGTCGGCGAGATCGGCCGCGCGCTCGCCGCATTCGACGCCGATCCCGCGGTCAGCGCCATCGTCGTGCACGGCAATGGCCGCGCCTTCTCCGCCGGTTTCGACCTCAAGGAATCGGCGGCGAAGGGGCCGCTCGACAACGAGCAATGGCGCGAACTCATCGAGCTCGATTTCGACTTCATCATGCAGTTCTGGGACTGCGCCACGCCGACCATCGCTGCGGTGCACGGCTTCTGCCTCGCCGGCGCCTTCGAGCTCGCCCTCGCCTGCGACATCACCGTCGCCGCCGAGGGCACCCGCTTCGGCGAGCCCGAGGTCCGCTTCGGCTCCGGTATTGTCGCGCTGCTGCTGCCCTGGATCACCGGGCCTAAGCAGGCGAAGGAGCTGCTGCTCACAGGCAACGACCAGATCACCGCGGAGCGCGCGCTTCAGATGGGCATCGTCAACCACGTCGTGCCGCAAGGCGAGCATCTCCAGAAGGCGATGCAGATCGCGCAGGACATCGCCGCCGCGGCGCCGCGCTCGGTGCAGATGACGAAGCGCGCCATCAACCGCAGCTTCGAGATCATGGGCATGCGCCAGGCGCTGCTCGCCGCCGTGCAGACCGACGTCTTCATCGAGAGCAGCGCCGGGCCGGAGCGCACCGAGTTCAACCGCATCCGCAAGGAGCAGGGGCTGAAGGCGGCGCTGGCCTGGCGCGACGCGCGGTTCAAGTGAGGATCTCCTGCCGATGAGCCAGCATCCCCTGACGCCGCTGCTGGCGCCGCGTTCGATCGCCTTCGTCGGGGCGAGCCCGCGCCCGGACACGCCGGGCAACGACATGCTGAAGATGATCGACTGCGCCGGCTTCACCGGCGATGTCTATCCGATCAACCCGAACTACCGCGAGATCGAGGGAAGGCCGTGCTATGCCAGCCTCGCCGAGGTACCGGGGCCGATCGACCTTGCCGTCCTTGCGGTCGCCAATGCCCGGCTCGAGGAGACGCTGCGCGAGGCGATCCGGGTCGGCGTCCGCGCGGCGGTGATCTTCGCCAGCTGCTATATCGAGAACGACACAATCCCGCCGCTCACCCAGCGCCTCGCCGCGCTGGCGCAGGAGGCCGGCATGCCGATCTGCGGCGGCAATGGCATGGGCTTCTACAACGATGCCGCCGGCGTCTGGGCGGCGGGATTCCGCAACGAGCGGCTGCCACGGCCGGGCAACATCACCTTCATCTCACATGCCGGCTCGGTCTTCGGCACCCTCGCCCATAACGATCCGCGCTTCACCTACAATCTCGTGGTATCGGCGGGCCAGGAGCTGGTGACGACGGCGGCCGACTATCTC
>DATAQP010000119.1:0-3139 GCA_036264595.1 Allostellaceae bacterium | reverse complement strand
CGGTCCTTGGTCGGCGCGAACATGGTGCCGAGGAAGATGATGAAGCCGTCCGGGTACTGGTTGTACTTGCCGATGCCCTGGCGGACGATCTCGGCGGGATCGCGGCTGATCATCTTCATCGACGAGCTGCCGTCGAGGACGAAGCCGTCGGCTCCGGCGACGCGCAGCGCGACCACCGCCCGGCGGATTTCGTCGAGCTTGAACGTATTATCGAAGAGGCGGATGAACGGGCCGAGCGCGCAGGAGCCGGTATTGTCCTTGGCCTTGGAGAGGAGGAGGGCGCTGCGCCCCTCGAAATCCCTGAGATTGACGTCGTTGCCGAGCGTCGCGCCGAGAATGGCGCCCGACGCGTTGACGACGAGGACAATCTCGGGCTCGGGATTGTTCCAGGTCGAGCCGGGATGGAGGCCGATCTCGGCGCCGCTGCCGACCGCCGCCATCGGCTGCGACTTGGTGAAGATCTCGACATCGGGACCGATGCCGACCTCGAGATATTGCGACCAGAGATTGCGCTTCTGCAGCGCCGCCTTGAGCTTCATCGCATCGGGCGAGCCCGGCTTGATGGTCGAGAGGTCGCTGCCGATCTCGGCGGTCAGGCTGGCGCGCACCTCGTTGGCGCGCGCGGGGTCGCCGCGCGACTGCTCCTCGACGACGCGCTCGAGCAGGCTCTGCGCGAAGGTGACGCCCGCCGCCTTCAGAGCCTGCAGATCGACCGGGGCGAGAAGATGGGGCTTCTTGGCGTCGCGCCCATCGGGCGGCGTGTTGGCGAGGAGCTCGGTGAGGCTGCCGAGTCGGTGGTCGCGCGGCGCGGCGCGCAGCACCGCCAGCGGATCGCCACTGTTGAGCAGTCCTGATACGGTCGGTGCGCTGCGCGTGATGTCGTAGACGCCGTCCTCGCGCACCAGCACGACCGCCGGCCCGTCCTCTTGCGGCAACCAGGCGCGGCCGATCAAGGTGCCGGCGAAGCCGTCATCGGGGAGGGTGGTTTTCAAATCCAATGCGAAGGCCATCGTGCTTCCTCCCGTTTAGGTCATGTAGTCGACTGCGGCGCGATTGTGCGTCCTTCGAGACGCGCTCCACGAGCGCTCCTCAGGATGAGGAGCAATTGCATGGGCACAACCGATCTACCTCATCCTGAGGAGACCGCAAAGCGGTCGTCTCGAAGGACGCAGGATATTTGTCCGAGCTTCCTAAACCATCGTCTCCGGCTCGCCGCGCAAGACCGCGCTCTTGTTGCGCAGATGCTCGGTGAGGAGCTGCGCCAGACGGGCGCCGTCGCGGGCACGCAGTGTGTCGAGGATCGCCGTGTGCTCGGCGACGGCGTGCTGCCAGCGCTCGTCGGAGAGATTGGCGAAATAGCGGGCGCGGCGGATGCGGCCGGCGAGATTGTGGTAGGTCGCCGCCAGGATCGGATTGCGTGCCGCCGCCACGATCGCCGCATGGATCGCCTGGTTGAGGCGGAAATAGGCCGGCAGGTCGCGGCGGGTGTACTGCGCCATCATCTCGTAATGAAGGGCGCCGATCTCTGCGAGCTCGGCGTCGTCGATGCGGCGGCAGGCGAGCGTGCCGGCGAGCGCCTCGAGCGCGCCCATGACCTCGAACATGTTCTCGATATCGCTCTCGTCGAGACGGGCGACGCGGGCGCCGCGATTGGGCAGCAGCTCGACCAGCCCTTCCGAGGCGAGCACCTTGAGCGCCTCGCGCAACGGCGTGCGCGAGATGCCGAGCTGATCGCAGAGCTGGCGCTCGGCGAGCCGGGCGCCGGGCACCAACTCGCCCTCGACGATGAGATCGCGCAGGCGCGACACCACCGTGTCGTGCAGATTGGGATGTCGGCCGCGATTCGCCGGCGATCGAGGCGGCGCAACCGCCGGTGCGGCGTCGTCGATTGTCATGGCGGGGTTGGCGCCGAGGCGCGATCGAGGATGCGGGCGACGTGCTCCGCCCGGCGCTGGGCGCCGTCGGCAATCTGGTGGCGGCAGGACGTGCCGCCGGCGACGATCAGCGTTTCCGCGCTCGCGGCGCGGATCGTCGGCAGCACGGCGAGCTCGCCGATCATCATAGACATGTCGTAATGCTCGGCCTCGTAGCCGAAGGCGCCCGCCATGCCGCAGCAAGTCGAATCGAAGGCCTTGACCGCAAGGCCGGGCACCAGGCGCAAGGCTGCCTCGACCGCGCCGACGGTGTTGAACGCCTTCTGATGGCAGTGGCCGTGGAGAAGGGCGTTCTGCTCGGGCAAAGCGTGGCAGTCGAGCTTGAGGCGGCCGGCTTTATGCTCGGCGGAGATGAACTCCTCGAAGAGCAGGGCGCCCTTGGCCAGCGCCGCGCTGTCGGCGCCGGGCAGCAGAACGGTGAACTCGTCGCGCAAGGTCAAGAGGCAGGACGGCTCCAGCCCGACGATCGGAATGCCGCTCTCGACGAAGGGCTTGAGCGCCGCGATCGTCCGCCGCGCCTCTGTACGCGCCTCTTCGACCAGCCCGGCAGCGAGGAAGGTGCGGCCGCAGCATAGCGGGCGGCCATTGTCGGGTGCCGGCGCGGCGATCACCGCATAGCCGGCGCGGCGCAGGACGCGTTCGGCGGCGCGGGCATTCTCCGGCTCGAACCAGCGATTGAAGGTGTCCACCAGAAGGACGACAGCGCGTTCGCTCGCGCCTGCGGGTCTCGTCGCTACCGCGCCGTAGGGCGATGGATGCCATTGCGGCAGCTTGCGGCGGGCGCTGAGACCGGTCAGCTTTTCGCCGAGCTTCGCCGCGAGGGGCAGCCGGTTCCGCAGATTGAGCAGGCCGCGGAAACGCGACGCGGTCGCGGCATAGCGCGGCAGATAGGCGACAAGGTGGTCGCGCAAGGTCAACCCGTGCTTCGTCTTGTAGTGACGCAGGAACTCGATCTTCATGCGCGCCATGTCGACGCCGGTCGGGCATTCCCGCTTGCAGCCTTTGCAGGAGATGCAGAGCGCCATCGTCTCGCGCATCGCCTCCGAGGTCAACGCCTCGGCGCCGAGCTGGCCCGAGAGGGCGAGGCGCAGCGTGTTGGCGCGGCCGCGCGTCAGGTGCTGCTCGTCGGAAGTCGCGCGGAAGGAGGGGCACATCACGCCCGGATCGGATTTCCGGCAGGCGCCGTTGTTGTTGCACATCTCGAC
>DATAQP010000076.1:0-3862 GCA_036264595.1 Allostellaceae bacterium | reverse complement strand
GTCTCGGATGAGACGCATGGCGTCGTGCTGCTGCACGAGATCTTCCAGGGCTATCATTACTTCGCCCAGGTCGGTCTCGACCGCAATCTGCGCGACCGTTACCGCGGCCACCCGTCCTTCGCGCGCGCCGCCGAGTTCTGCGCCAATTGGGATCAGAACTCGTTCGACAGGAACTACGAGTCGATACCGCTCGCCGCCTTCGAGCCGATGCTGCGCCGCGTCTTCGCCCGCCAGCCCTATGCGGCGAACACCACGCCGCGTGTCGATTTCATGGGTTTCCGCATCAACATGGCACCCGGCAATGTCGCGGGACCGGGCGGCACCATGGCCTTGGCGGAGCAGCAAGCGCGGCGAGCGTGACTGCATCGCCCAGGGCGGAGGGGGATCTACCCATCGCAGAGCGGGATCTTGACCTGACCGAATTTCTCGGCCGCATTCCCAAGGTCGAGATTCATTGCCATCTCTTGGGGACGGTGCGCCACCGGACCTTCGTCGACCTGGCGCTGCGCACCGGCGCGCCGCTCGATCGCGCCGAGATCGACGGTTTCTATGCGCGCGGCGAGAAGCCGGTCGGCGTGCTGCGCGTGCTGCGGGCGCTCGACGAATATCTTATCACCCGCCCCGACGATCTCTACCGTCTGACCCGCGAATATCTCGAGGACGCTGCCGGCCATGGCGTGCGCTATAGCGAGTTCTTCTGGAACCCAACCGGCACGGTCGCCGTCTCGCGCATTTCCTACGCGGCAGCGCAAGCGGCGATCGTCGGCGCCATCCATGACGCCGAGAGCGATCTCGGCATCGTCGCCCGCCTCATTCCCAGCATCGACCGAGAGGCGGATCCCGCAGCGGCGGTCGAGATGGTCGAGTGGGTGGCGGCGCACCGCGTCCCCTACATTGTCGGCATCGGCATCGACTACCGCGAGAACGATCGCCCGCCCGAGCTGTTCTGGAAGGCCTATCGCGCCGCGCGACGCGCCGGGCTCAAGACGACGGCGCATGCCGGCGAGTTCGGCATGCCCTGGACCAATGTCGAGACGGCGCTCGATCTCCTCGAGGTCGACCGCATCGACCACGGCTATACCGTGCTCGACAATGCCGAGCTGACGCGACGCTGCGCCGAGCGTGGCATCGTCTTCACCGTCGTGCCGACCAACTCCTACTATCTGCGCACCCTGCCGCCGGAGCGCTGGGCGGCGGACCATCCGATCCGCCACATGCCCGGCACGGGGCTGCGCATCCATCCCAATACCGACGATCCAACCCTGCACAAGGTGACGCCGACCGGCGCCTGGCGGATGATGGTCGAGCATTTCGGTTTCGGCATCGACGATCTGCGCGGCTTCATGCTCAACGGCCTCGACGGTGCTTGGCTGCCCGACGGCATCCGGCGACGGTGGCGCGGCGAGTGGGGCGCAGAATTCGATGCGCTGCGCGCAAGGCTGGTCGATTAGCCGGGCGGCATCAAGCGATAACCATGTGCTTCGGGAAGAGGGCATGGACAAGTTGCGTCCTTCGAGACGGCCGCTCGCGCGGCCTCCTCAGGAGGAGGTGGTTTATTGATGGCACATAGAAGTCTTCCTCATCCTGAGGAACCCGCGAAGCGAGTATCTCGAAGGACGCAATGCGTCGGTCCAAGGAGAGGCGATTCCGGTGCTGCGTTAGCGCATATATTGGGGGGTCCACACGATGGTGACTGACTCACGCGTAGCCGAGGAACCAGCCGCGTCAGGCTGGCTCGAGCGCTTCTTCCGCCTAAGCGAGCGGCGAACGACTCCGCGCATCGAGATGATCGCCGGCGCGACGACGTTTCTCGCCGCCGCCTATCTGCTCGTCGTCATTCCGAGCATCCTGGCGAGCGGCGGGCTCGATCGTGGCGCGGTGACGACGACGACGATCATGGTCTTCGTCGCGGCGACGCTGTTCATGGCGTTCTATGCCAATCTGCCGTTCATTGTCGGCCCCGGCATCGGGGGCTCGGTGATCGTCGCGACGACGCTGGTGCTGAGCGAAGGCGTCTCGTGGCAGATCGCCATGGCCATCGCCTTCTGGTCGGGCGTGCTGTTCCTCGTCCTGACGCTGCTCGGCCTGCGCGAGGTCGTCACCCGCATGGTGCCTGTGCAGATCAAGCTGGCGCTCAGCGCCTCGATCGGCCTCTTCATCGCCGTGCTTGGCTTCCGCAATGCCGGGCTCGTCCTCGCCAATGCCAAGACCAACGCCATGATGCTCGGCGATTTCACCAAGCCGGGTGCGCTCGTCGCGCTGATCGGCCTTGCCATCGCCATCGTGCTGCATGGTCGCAAGGTGCCGGGGAGCATCCTGTGGGCGATCCTCGGCGCCACAATCATCGGCATACCGCTCGGCGTCACCAGGCTGCCGGCCGCGCTGGTCAGCCTGCCGCACGATATCGCCCCGGTCACCTTCCAGCTCGATTTCCTCGGCGCGCTCAACCCGATCTTCTTCCCCTATCTCTTCGCCTTCTTCGCCGCCGAGTTCTTCTCGACGATGGGGACGACGCTGGCTGTCGGCGGCAAGGCGGGTCTGCTCGACGGCGAGGGCAATATGGCCGACATCAACAAGCCTTTCGTCGTCGATTCGGTGGCGGCGACGATCGGTCCGCTCCTCGGCGTCCCGGCGCTCACCGCGCTCATCGAATCGGCGGCCGGCGCCGAGTCGGGCGGGCGCACCGGGCTCACCGCGGTCGCCGCCGCCGCGCTCTTCCTGCTGACCTTGCTATTCGTGCCGGTCGCGCTGATGATCCCGGCGCAGGCGACCGCGCCGGCCCTCATCCTCATCGGCCTCTCGATGTTCGGCGGCCTCAAGAAGGTCGCGCTCGAGGATTTCACCGACGGGCTGCCGGCGATCCTCATGGTGCTGCTGACATTGCTTTCGAACAGCTTCGGCACCGGTATCGCCGGCGGCCTTCTCAGCTATGTGCTGGTCAAGCTCCTCGCCGGCAAGGGACGCGAGGTGTCGATCGGCATGTACGTGCTGGCCGTGCCGCTTGCTTATTATTTCTGGACGGTGGTGAGCAAGCATTGATCGCGGCCCGACAGGCGCAGGGGGCCAAGCGAGGGGCGCATGGCGAATCCGCAAATCCAGGCAATCGCCGACTGGCTGATCGACGGGGCGCGCTCGGCGCCGCGCTCGCAAGACGTCCTTGCCGAGCTATGCCCCGCCTCGTCGCTGCCGGTCTGCCGTTGTGGCGCGTCGCCGTCTTCGTGCGCACACTGCATCCGCATGTCCTGGGGCGCCGCTTCGAGTGGCGCGACGGCACCGGCGTCACCGTCAGGGAGGCGCCGTTCACGCTGCGCGCGACCGCCGAATACCGCGACAGCCCAGTGGCACGGATTTATGCCAGCGGGGCGAAGCTGCGGCGCCGCCTGGCGGCGGGCGGCAACGTCGATTTCCCGGTGCTGGCGGAGCTGCGCGACGAGGGCGTGACCGACTACCTCGCTCTGCCCCTCGTCTTCAGCGACGGGGCAATCCATGTCGCGACCTGGACGACGCGGCGTCTCGGCGGCTTCGACGAGGCGGAGATCGGCGCCCTCGAAATGCTCGCCCCGCCGCTCGCCCGCATGGCCGAGATCCATGCGCTGCGCCGCAACGCCGCCAATCTGCTCGACACCTATGTCGGGCATCAAACCGGCGAGCGCATTCTCGCCGGCCATATCGAGCTCGGCGACTGCGAGGAGCTCGACGCGGCGATCTGGCTCTCCGACATGCGCGGCTTCACCGCCCGGGCCGATCGCCTGCCGCCGCAGAGCCTGATCGAGTTGCTCAACCGCTATTTCGACTGTCAGGTTCCTGTCATCGTCGCGCAAGGCGGCGAGGTGCTCAAATTCATGGGCGACGGGCTGCTGGC
>DATAQP010000039.1:0-4985 GCA_036264595.1 Allostellaceae bacterium | reverse complement strand
CCAGTCGCGGAACGCCTTGACCTTGGGGCGGTCGGCGGCATTCTCCGGTACGACGAACCAATAGGACTTGCCGGTCTCGACGGCCAGGGCGAAGGGCTGGAACAGGCGGCCGGCGGCGATGTCGTCGGCGAACAGCGCCGGCGGCCCCATGACGACGCCGAGCCCATCGATCGCCGCCTGGACGGCGATCTTGGTCGAATCGAAGATCGGGCCGCGCGTCACCGCGGTCGTCGCGACCCCGGCGGCGGCAAACCAGATCGGCCACTCGTCCTCCTCGGTGCTGCGGATCAGCGGCAAATCGTGCAGATCGGCGGGGCTCGTGCATTCGTCGATGAAGCGCTTGCCGCAGAGCGGCGTCAGCACCTCGCCGAACATGCGCTCGGACTTGACCCCGGGCCATCTGCCGGTGCCGAAGCGGATCGCCACGTCGATATCCTCGCGGGCGAAATCGACCAGGCGCTGCGTCGTCATCAGCCGCACGTCGATCTCGGGATGGGCCCTCTGGAAGCGCGGCAGGCGGGGTACCAGCCAGGTCATCAATATGGTCGTCATCGAGCTCACCGTCAGCGTGCCGGCGGCGCTGCGCGCACTGATCCGCTCGACGGCGAGGGTCAGCCGGTTGAACGCGTCCCTGAGATCGGGGAGCAGCGCCTGGCCCTCGTCGGTCAGCAGCAGGCGCCGCGGCAGGCGGCGGAACAGCTTGACGCCGAGCCGCTCCTCGAGCGCCTTCACCTGGTGGCTGATCGCCGCCTGGGTGACGTGCAGCTCGTCGGCGGCGCGGGTGAAGCTGAGATGCCTGGCCGCCGATTCGAAAGCCCGGAGCGCGTTCAGCGGCGGAAGCGGTTGCGACACGGTTGAACCTTAGAAATTCTAATCCATGGTACGAGAGAAGATCGTTTGATGGCAAGGAAAAATGGGATCAATTTCTCCTTCAGGACAAACTGCTATGCATCAAGGAGAATTGGTCATGTACGGACATATTTACGGCAAGACGCTGGCCACTGGATTGCATCGTGATCGTCGCGAAACCACCCTCCTGCGGCGCCTCGACACGGCGCTCGGCGCCGCCTTCGACAGGTTGCTGGCCTGGCAAGAGCGTGCGCGCAGCCGGCACATGCTGCGCGGGCTCGACGACCACATGCTGCGCGATATCGGCATCGATCGCGGCGCTGCCGAGCAGGAGGGCTCGGTGCCGTTCTGGCGGTGAGGGCGAGAGCCGACGCCGCTTCCCGTGGCGCAGCCCAGACCTGCCGAGGAAACAGGCGCAAAGGGGATGTCCTTCTGATAGTTTTGCGCGCCGCGCGAATGCGGTCCTCGGCAGGTTGGCTACCTATGGTTTCGCTCTCGCGCGCCGCGCAGGCTCCCGCTTTCGACGGCGGCGAACGGACCCTGACCGGGATCGCGATGGCGCTCACCGCGATGTTCCTGTTCAGCGGCATGGACGGCCTCTCGAAATATCTCGCGGTCGACTATCACCCGATCGAGATCGCCGCGATGCGTCAGTTCTTCACGACGCTGGCGCTGCTCCCCTTCCTCCTCCGCTCGCCGCTGGCGCTGCGCACGAAGCGGCCGCTGGTGCAGATCGGCCGCGGCCTCTGCATGTTCTGCTCGTCGATCCTCTTCATCTTCGGCCTGTCGCACCTGCCGATCGCCGATGCCTCGGCGATCGGCTTCGTCTCGCCGCTTCTCGTCACCGCCCTCTCCATCCCGCTGCTCGGCGAGAAGGTCGGCATCCGGCGCTGGAGCGCGGTGATCGTCGGCTTCACCGGGGTGATGATCGTCGTGCGGCCGGGCACCGGCGCGTTCGACCCCGCCGCGCTCTACCCGCTCGCCTCGGCGGCTGCCTGGGCGCTCGGGCTGATCCTGACGCGCATCATGCGCAATTCCGATCAGGTGCTGACGACGATCTTCTACTCGACCCTTGTCGGCCTTGTCATCGGCGGTGCCGCCTTGCCTTTCGTCTGGCGCACGCCCGATCTGGCGGGGCTCGGTTTGATGGCGGCGATGGGTTTGCTCAGCACCATCAGCCAGACCTTGCTCATCTCCGCCTTCGCCCGCGCCGCCGCCTCGATTCTCGCCCCCTTCTCCTACAGCCAAATGGTGTGGTCGACGTTGATCGGCTATTTCGTCTTCGCCACGCTGCCGGACGCTTTGACTTGGATCGGCGCCGCAATCGTCATCGCCAGCGGCATCTACACGCTGCACCGCGAGCACGTCGTCCATCGCGAGCGGATGACGCGGCGACGCTTGGCGTGAGGGGCGAAGCGGGCGACAATCGCGTCGCTTAGGAAAGGCCCCCGGGGGAATCGCATGCCATCCAACGCCTCGCTCGACGACAACGCCATGTTCGCCGCGCCGCCGAGCTTCATGGGCGTGAAGTTCTCCTACGACCTTTCGAAGAGCAAGGCGGCGATCCTCGGCGTGCCCTTCGATTGCGTGACGCACCCCGCGCGCATCGGCTCGCGGCTCGGCCCCAACGCGATCCGCGAGCAATCGGCGCTGGTCCGCCCCTACGAGCCGCCGCTGCAGGATTTCAACCCGCTCGAGCGCCTCGCTCTCGTCGATTGCGGCAATGTCCGTGTCGTGCCCGGCGACATCGCGGTATCCTATCCGGCGATCGAGGCCGCGGTCTGGCGCATCGTCGCCGCCGGCGCCGTGCCGGTGACGATGGGCGGCGACGGTGCCGTCACCCTGCCGCAGCTCAGGGCGCTGCACCGCAAATATCCCGATCTCGCGCTGCTCCATATCGATGCCCACACCGATACCTATCCGGTCGAGGGCTACAACACGGCGACGACCTTCACCCGCGCCGCCGAGGAGGGGCTGCTCGACACCGCGCACTCACTGCACATCGGCGCGCGCGGCCCCGTCTACATGCCCGAGGTCTTCGAGCACACGCGCCAGCACGGCTATCGCCTGGTCAGCGGCGTCGACCTGCTCGCGCGCGGCATCCCATCGGTGCTCGAGGAGGTCCACGCCACGCTCGCCGGCCGCCCGGTCTATCTCTGCTTCGACATGGATTTCTTCGATCCCTCCTGCGCGCCCGGCGTCTGCACCCCGGCCTGGGGCGGCGCTACGGCGCGCGAGGGGCTGGCGCTGCTGCAGGGTCTCGCCGGGCTGCGCCTCGTCGCCTGCGATGTCAACACGGTGAGCCCACCGCACGATGTCGGCGGCATGACCGCCTTCCTGGCGGCGACGGTGATGCTCGAATGCCTGTTCCTGCTGTGTCGGGATCCGGTCAGCTGATCCGGCATTCCGGAATAACGAAGCTTGGCGTTACGCGGGTCTCGGTGAAGACTTGTCCGTCTTCAGTATGGCGGTATATCAGTGTCTTTCCGTCAAAAGACTGGATCTCGTAGTCATCCTCGTAGTGCGTCGGCGCGCCGTTAACGAAGTCAGTCTGCATATGGAGTAACTTGTCTTCGAGGGACCAAGTTCCTTGCTCGGTTTGCGAAAGCTTGAGAACACAATTCTCGTAACGCCTGAACTCGACGTCGAATGTTCCATCCGGTCGGTGATAGATCAATTCTTGAGCGGTCGTCTTGAGGGCGGGCTGGCAATTCTCCCCGTACCAATGTCCCTCAATCGACGTATCGGCTGCTGCCGCAGGCGTCGCAAAGAGGACGACGAGGACCAAGCATGACGTTCGCATCGGGCGCTACGACAAATTGAGAGACTGTTTTCTTGTCCTTTATCGACTATCGCCAAAGTTTCGCAACAGGTTTCCGCGTCTGGCGCGACAGGGGAGCATCGAGCAGTGCCTATGGCAGATCCCCCATCGCGCAGACGAAAGAAGAACCGCTGCCTACGCCGCCGCCTTGCTCTGCTTGACGTAGGCAGCGGTGTCGTCGACCGCCTTGGCGAGGCGGGCGAGGAGATCGTCGGTCTCGCTCTCGCTGATGATCAGCGGTGGGCAGACGCCGATATTGTCGCCCATGGCGCGGATGATCAGCCCGTGCTCCTGGGCGCGCTGCGCGAGATAGGCGCCGATCCCCGCCTTGGGGTCGAAGGATTGCTTGGTCTTCTTGTCCTGCACGAGCTCGATGCCGGCGATCAGGCCGATGCCGCGCACTTCGCCGACGATCGGACTCTCGGCGAGGCGTTGCAACCCAGCCTGGAAGCGCGGCGCCACCTTGCGGACATGCGCGAGGATGTTGCGCTCCTCGTAGATCTTCAGCGTCTCGAGGGCGACGGCAGCGCAGACCGGATGGCCGGAATAGGTATAGCCATGCGCGAAGGTGCCGATCTTGTCGCTCTCGCTGAGGAAGGCCTGGTAGAGCTCCTCGGAGATGATCGTCGCCGAGATCGGTAGATAGGCCGAGGACAGCGCCTTGGCCATCGTCATGATGTCGGGCTTGATGCCGAAGGTCTCGCTGCCGAACATGTTGCCGGTGCGGCCGAAGCCGCAGATCACCTCGTCGGCGATCATCAGCACGTCGTATTTCTTGAGGATCGGGTGGATCTTGGCGAAATAGGTCTTGGGCGGCAGGATGACGCCGCCGGCGCCCTGGATCGGCTCGGCAATGAAGGCGGCGACGGTATCGGGTCCCTCGCGCAGAATCTGCGCCTCGAGGCTCTCGGCCATGCGCGTCGCGAAATCCTCCTCGCTCTCGCCCGGCTTGCCGTAGCGGTAGAAATGCGGGCAGTCGGCGTGGCGGATATTGGCGATCGGCAGATCGAAATCGAGATGATTGTTGGGCAAGCCCGTCAGGCTCGCCGCGGCGACGGTGACGCCGTGATAGCCCTTCACGCGGGCGATGATCTTCTTCTTGCGCGGCCGATTGAGGGCATTGTTGTAATACCACACCATCTTGACCGCAGTGTCGTTGGCCTCGGAGCCGGAATTGTTGAAGAACACCTTCGACATCTTAACCGGCATCATGGCGAGCAGCCGCTCTGCGAGATCGATGCCGACATCGTGCGATTTATGCGCGAAGACGTGATAGAACGGCAGCTTGCGCATCTGCGCCGCCGCCGCCTCGACG
>DATAQP010000596.1:0-3027 GCA_036264595.1 Allostellaceae bacterium | reverse complement strand
TGTTCCGTGCGGAGGCGCGCTACTCGACCTTGTATTTCGGCTCCGTGCAGTTGCCGCGGACCCAGGGGAAGGCCCAGTCGGCGGTCAGCTTGGCACTCCTCCGGCTTATTCCCCTGCGCGGACGAGAATCCTGTCGCGCTGCTCGCAGTGCAGCAAAAATCGGGCCAAGCGCGTTTCAGCGGGGAAACCGGCGGGACTCCGCGGCGCGCGCACGACGACCGACGGCTAGGGCGACGACATCGTGCATTGCAGCGCGATTCGTTTGCTCAAGAAAAAAGCAGCGCCAGAGCGCTGCCTTTAATTTAGGCGTGGATTATACGGACAGGTCTACACCTGCTGGATTGCCGAGAGCAGCCAGCGACCGCCATGCGAGCGCACGAAAGTCCACACCTCGGTGGCCTCGGTGGGCCGGCTGGGATCGCCGCGTACGACGACCTCCTGGCCACTGCCATTCGGTTGCGGCCCATTCGCTTGAGGGAGCGCCACCATGTAGTCGACCGCGCTCCAGCGCAGCCGCGCGGTGGCGAATTCGAGTTCGCCCTCGCTCCAGGCTTCCTGCAGATCGCCCTTGAGCAGCGTCACGCGCTCGACGCGATTCTCGACGCCGTCGCTGACATTGCGCGCCAGCTCCTCGGAGAAATAGGACAGCATCTCGGGCGTCACGTAGCGCCGCAGAGCCGCGAGATCGCCCTTGCTCCACGCCCCCTGAATGCCGACGAGCAGGTCGCTCCAGGCATTGAAATCCGCCTCGCTGATCGGGATCTCGACGGGATCGCGCGCGGCGGTGGGCGCCGCCATGGCGCCGGCCGCCCCTGAGGCCGCACCGGAAAACATCCCCGGCGCGGTCGCCAGCCCGCCGCGCCGGCGGAAGAACGCGACGGCAAGCCAGATCAGCCCGCCGATGAGGGCGAATTGCAGGAGCATGCCGAGCATGCTGCCGAAGCCCGATCCGTCGGCGGCATAGGCGCTGTGGCCGAACAACATGCCGGCGAGGCCGGCGCCGAGGAAGCCGCCCAGCAACCCGGTCATGAAGGGATTGCGTTGCATGAAGCCGCCGCCATAAGCGGGCGCCATCGGCGACGGGCGGGGCGCGAAGCTCGGCTGCGACGGGGCGGGAGTCGGGGTGACGCTGCGCTCCATCGGCGCCGCGCCATTGTTGGAATAGGTGCGCGAGCCCCGGCTGCCCATGCTCGAGCCGGCGCCGGACGAGCTGCCGGCCCGGGCCTCGGCGAGGCTGGGCGCGAGGGCGACCCAGGCGCAGAGCAGCGCCACCGCCAGGGAACGCCACGCGGCGCGCGACCGCAGGATTGCCGCGAGACGCTTCGTCATGAAATAAATCTCCACAGGACAGAAATTCTGCGTGATGATACGCCTCTTGCCGCGATATTGATACTCATCTCGCCGGATACATATTGTCGAAACAGTGCTTTGTTAAGAGGCAGGCGGAGGATTGACGTGAATAAGTCTGAAATGGCGCGGCTGCAAAAATACTTGCGCGACAAGTTCGGCACCGAGCGCATTGTCCTCGGGCCGAAACCCGCCCGCGATGGCTCGGTCGAGGTACATCTCGGCGGCGAGTTCATCGGCATCATCTATCGCGACGAGGAAGACGGTGAGGTGTCTTACGCCTTCCACATGGCGATCATGGAGATGGATCTGCCGGCCGTTGCCGGGCTTTAAGAGCCTGATTTGGGCGTGACGACGAGGCCCCGGACGATCCGTATCGGCATCGATATCGGCGGCACCTTCACCGACCTGCAGATACTCGACGAGGCGAGCGGCGCGCTCTACAGCCTGAAGACCCCGACGACGCCCGACGATCCCTCGATCGGGCTGATGACCGGCATCGTCGAGGCGGCCGACCGCTTCGGCTTCGGGCTCGACGAGATCGGCTTCCTGCTGCACGGCACGACGATCGCGACCAACGCCGTGCTCGAGCGCAAGCTGCCGCGCGGCGCCCTCGTCACCACCGCCGGCTTCGAGGACGTCATCGAGATCGGCCGCCACAATCGCCGCGACGTCTACGGGCTGCGGCCGAGCCCGCCGCCGGTCCTCATCCCGCGCGACCGCCGCCTCGGCATCGCCGAGCGGGTGACCGCGTCCGGCGCGGTCGAGCAGGCGCTCGCCGCCCCCGCCATCGCGGCACTCATCGACCGTCTCGCCGCGCTCGAGGTCGAGACCGTCGCCATTGCCCTCATCAACGCCTTCGTCAATCCGGCGCATGAGATCAGGCTGCGCGACGCCATTGCCGCTTCGCTGCCCGATCTGCCGGTCGCCCTCTCCTGCGAGATCAGCCCGGAGATCCGCGAATACGAGCGCAGCTCGACGACGGTGCTCAACGCCCTGCTGATGCCGGTCGTGCGCTCGTATCTGCGCCGGCTGACGGAGCGGCTGCGCCACGAGAGTTTCGCGCCGCGCCTCCTCCTCGTGCAATCGAATGGCGGGGTGTGTAGCGCCGAGATCGCGGGCGAGCAGCCGGTGCGCCTGCTGCTCTCCGGCCCGAGCGGCGGCGCCCTCGCCGCCTTGCGCACCGCCGAGGCGCTCGCCATGCCTGAGCTTGTCGGCATCGACATGGGCGGCACCAGCTTCGACGTCTCGGTCGTGCAGGATGGGTGCATCAGCCTGATCACCCAGGGCGAGATCGACCGCCTGCCGGTCCGCCTGCCGATGGTCGAGATCCGCACCATCGGCGCCGGCGGCAGCTCGATCGCCGCGGTCGATGCCTGCGGCCGGCTCACCGTCGGACCGCGCAGCGCCGGCGCGCGGCCCGGCCCGGTCTGCTACGGAAATGGCGGCAGCGAGCCGACGGTGACCGATGCCAATCTCGTCCTCGGCCGGCTCGATCCCGATTATTTTCTCGGCGGCGCCATGGCGCTCGATCTCTCCGCCGCGCGCGATGCCATCGCCGGCCGCATCGCCGCGCCGCTCGGCCTTGCCGGAGAGGAAGCCGCCGAAGGCATCCTCACGGTGACGAATACGAGCCTCGCCGCGGCGATCCGGCTCAGCCTCTTCGAGAAGGGGCTCGAT
>DATAQP010000592.1:0-8592 GCA_036264595.1 Allostellaceae bacterium | reverse complement strand
AAGGACACGAAGGCAATCGAATGAAGCGTATGGGCCGGGCTTGTCCCGGCCCGTCTGTTGATTGTAGGGGCGGGGCTCTGCCCCGCCCGGGCCGGGTCGAACCCGGCCCCTACAAATAGATGCGCATCGGCGCGCAATCCTCCTTCGTGCCTTCGTGGTTCGACCGTGGTTCGACGTTGTTCTTGTTGTCCTCGACCCCCGCCCGGTCCAGACTTGGGCCAAGCGTCACAGGCAAGGGATCGGAAGCGCGATGAAGACGATGAAGGACATGGCCGAATCCAACATCCGCCCTCTCGTCAGCGACGAGGAATGGCAGGTCCGCGTCGATCTCGCCGCCTGCTATCGCCTGGTCGCCCATTACGGCATGACCGACCTCGTCTACACCAACCTGACGGCGCGCGTGCCGGGGCCGGAGCATCATTTCCTGATCAACCGCTACGGGCTCCTCTTCAACGAGGTCGCCGCCTCGAACCTGGTCAAGATCGATGGCGAGGGGAAGATCGTCGGCGGCGGCGACCAGTCGCTGGTCAATTATGCCGGCTTCGTCATCCATAGCGCGGTGCACAAGGCGCGCCACGATGTCGGCTGCGTCATGCACACCCACACTACCGCCGGCATGGCGGTCTCGGCGCTGAAGAGCGGCCTCCTGCCGCTGACCCAGACGGCGATGCGCTTCTACGGCCGCATCGCCTATCACGATTACGAAGGCCCGGCGCTCGACCTCGACGAGCAGAAGCGCCTGGTCGCCGATCTCGGCCAGCACGACACGATGATCCTGCGCAATCACGGCGTCCTCGTCTGCGCGCCGACCGTGGCCGAGGCCTTCAACCTGATGTATTGGCTCGAGCGCGCCTGCCAGGCCCAAATCGCCGCCATGTCGTGCGGTGGCGAGCTCAACATCGTCGGCGACAACGTCGCCAAGGTTGCCGCCCACCAATACGCCCCCGGCACCCGCCGCCGCTTCGGCCTGATGGAATGGCCGACCATGCTGCGCATGCTCGACCAGACGGACAGCTCGTATCGGAATTGAGGGGCGAGGCAGAATGGATAGGGCGGGCGTCCGACCTGTTAATACAGGGCGAATACAGGTGGCCGGTGGGGTGGTATTGAGGGGATTCAGAGGGTTGCGGGAGGAAGCTCGCGGAGGGAACAGGCAGGGGCGAGATAAGAACCTGAGATAGCTATTAAATCTTCCCAGAAAATTATCGAACCAGTAGTATTCGATTCTGGCCGCAAGCTGGCCCGGTTTGGGACGGCATACACATATTTGTTGGCTAGAAGGTATCATACTGGACAATTTATATCCGAAACAGACGATTATCAAGTGGTCTTTCGGATATTTTTTGTTGAAGGATAAGCCCGCGGTGCCATTCCTCGCCTCGCCGAGAGGGTGCAATGGGCCCCTCCCTCTCCCATGGGGAGAGGGGCTTGAAGGCGCCATGACGACGATCGTCGACGACGATCATCATCGAGCCGATGGAGCGGCGTGGATGAGGCGCAAGCTACCCCCTCTGCCCCGTTGAGGCAGCGAAGAGCCGTTGATACAGTCCTCGTACAGGGGCGGAACGAACAGAACGAATAGTCATGCCCAATCATGAGCAAGACGCCCCTGTCCAAACTTCAATCGCAAGCAAAAACGATCCTGACCTCCACCGAGTCGGCGATCAGGAAACTCGCCAAATCCGTCGGTGCGCGCCGCTATGACAACTATCACAAGAAAGAAGCGCTGAAGGCCGTCGCGGGGATCGAGACATATAACGGCGCGCGGCTGACGCCTGCCCTCAAGAAGCGGGCGGATGATTACGCGATCCAGGTGCTCGGCAGACGAGAATACGCGCCGTGGCTCTATGTCTATGCGCTGGTCTGCGGCGCGTTCAAGGAGGGCTGGATCCCGGACAATTTCTTCGGCCGCGTGGTCTGGCCGCAGGTGAATAACGGGCTGGGCGAGCTGACGGATCATAAGAGCCTGACGAAAATCGTGCTGAGGACGGAGGCGCTGCCCGACATCGCCTACCGCTTGAACGGCGTGACCTATGATCGGAACTTCACGCCGATAAGGCCGAGCGATCTCAGCGACCTCGCCGGCGGCGGCGCGACGCCGCTTTTCCTCAAGAAGGACGGGTCGAGCCAGGGCAGGGGAGTCGCCAAGATCGCTGCCGGCGACATCACCGAAGACACGCTGGCGGCGATCGGTAATTGCGTCATTCAGCGCGCGATCGAGCAGCACGCATTCTTCGACGAGATCATGTCAGGCTCCGTCGCGACGCTGAGAATAACGACCGTCAAGAACGGCGCCGGGGAGATCGATTGGCGGGCGGCCTATCTGCGCCTCGGCCGCAAGGACACCGCGTGGGTTCAGTCGGGCAATTCGGTCAGGGTCGCCATCGTCGATCGCGACGGCGAACTCGATCCGTTCGGCTATACCGAGGCGTGGCGGCGCTGGCCGGCCCATCCCGATACCGGGTTCAGCTTCGCGAAGAAGCGCATCCCCGGTTTCAGGGAAGCGACGGCGACCTGCGTCGCGCTGCACCGATCGTTTCCGCATTTCGCGGTCATCGGCTGGGACGTCGCGATCGATCGGAACGATCGGGTCAGGCTCATCGAGTGGAACGCCGCGCATTGCGACATAAAGTTCTCCGAAGCGGCGACGGGTCCGTGCTTTCTCGGGCTCGGCTGGGAGCGGCTGCGAGAGGCGGCGGTATAGGCGGCAGGGCGGCGATCCTGTCCTGCGGCAGGCGCGGCCCACCGCATTTTTCTTAATGTTGGTATAAGATAGGAGGCGCATGATTGCGTAATTAATGGTTACAACACGTGAATGGTCCGGTATTGATGATGTACGTTCAGGAACATCTAAAAAATCGACCTAATATTCGGGGGGGCGAAGCTGGAAATAGTATCCGACGCGAATCCTTTGCGGTGAGACCTATGACCGGCGATACAGTACTTTTAATCGATGCAAACCGTCTCTTTCGCGAGGGGGTGCACCGCATATTGTCGGACGCGTCGTTCGCCGTCCTCCATCAGACGAGCTCCGTCGATACGGCGCTGCCGTTCATCGAAGCCTTGCAGCCCTCCCTCGTGCTCGTCGACCCGCCTGACTCCAGCGAGGGGACGGCGGGGATAAGCCAGATCCGAGCCGCCACCCCGCGCAGCCGGATCGTGATCCTGACCGAAGGCATTAGGGTCAACCAGCTGGCCGATTCATTGGCGGTGGGCATCGACGGCTACCTGCTGAAAACCATGTCGGCGGATGCCTTGCCCCAGTCGCTGCGCCTCGTCCTGCTTGGCGAGAAGGTGTTCCCGACCGACCTCGCCCGGCTGCTCACCAACGGGCGCATCGTGTTGCGCGGCCATAGCGCGCAAATCGGCCACGTCAACGGCCTGTCGGACCGCGAAATGCAAATTCTCGGCTGCCTCATCAACGGCGCCCAGAACAAGCAGATCGCCAACGAGCTCCAGATTTCCGAGGGCACCGTCAAGGTGCATGTCAAGGCCATCCTCAAGAAGATCCATGTGCAGAACCGGACGCAGGCGGCGGTCTGGGCGCTGAACCATGGCGTTGCGCGGGACATAGGCGCGGATTTGCCGCGCCTGCCCATCCGCGAGAAGTCGACCGGCCAATAGACCGCCCGACCGTCCGCCACCATCGTCGCCTCGCCCGCGACGCTCCGGCCGTTTCGGGCGCAGCTTATGCGGTCATTTATTATCTACAGGCGCCGGGTGACCCGGGAAATAAACTACCTAAGCGGCGGTCGCAGATCGTCGACGCGACAGACGGATGCGCAGGAAAAAGGAAGGAGAAAATCCTTCTCGCAGCAGGAGAGGGGAACGCATGGAAGCGAATTCTGCGCCGCGGTCCACGGATATCACGAAGGATCTGGCGAAGGGGCCGCCTCCAGCGCTCTTCTACGGCAGCGTCCCGCCGAAGGCGCCGCTGCACTGTCCCATCCGCGCCGCCCTCGTTCCCGTCGCCTTCAAGATGCGGGGGCTGATGAACGATTCGTTCTATCTCAACACGATGTACTATCTCTCGCTCGGCTCGATGCCCGACCTCGCCGCGCCGCGGACCTTCAACGAATTGATCAACTACCGCAAGCTGCACGATCGCAACCCCGACCTCGTGGAGACGTCGGACAAATATGAAGTACGGCCCTATGTCGCGCAGCGGGTCGGGGGCGCCTATCTCATTCCCCTCTTGCAGCAGACGATCGACCCGCTGACGATCGATTTCGACGTACTGCCGTGCTCCTGCGTCGCCAAGCTGAATTGCGGCTCGGGCTTCAACATCTTCATCCGCGACACCAAGACCGCCGACTGGACCGAGATCGTCGCCAAGCTGCAATGCTGGATGCGCATTTCCTCCTACGCCGCCCATCGCGAGTGGGCCTATCGGCAGATCATCAAGCGAGTGCTGATCGAGGAGCTGCTGCAGGACGAGGGCGGGGGAATGCCCGACGACTACAAATTCCATGCCTTCGCCGGCAAGGTGCGCATGATCGAGGTCCATTACGATCGCTTCGCCGAGCACCGCATCAATCTCTACGACGAGAATTTCCGGCTGCTCGACGTCGACTATCAGGGGCCGCATACGAACGCGCCCAAGGCGCCGCCGGCATGCCTGCCGGAGATGATCGAGGTCGCCGAGAAGCTGGCCCAGGGGTTTCCCTATGCCCGCATCGATCTCTTTCAGCATCAGGGGCGCATCTATTTCGGCGAGATCGCGCATTACCCGGGGGATGGGCTCGGCGTCTTCGATCCTCCCGAATTCGACCGCGTGCTCGGCGATCTCTGGCTGCACGGCACGCCGATTCCGGAGAAATACTACGCGGCGTGAGGTGCTTCCCCTTCTTCTCCCTCTACCTGCGGGAGAGGGGCGGGGTGAGGGGGCTCTTGCCGCGGCGATGAATTTAGCGGAGAAAACCCCCTCACCCTCCCATTGCGGCGCAATGGGTCCCTCCCTCTCCCGCTCTCGCGGGGACCGCTGGTCCCCGCTGTCGCGGCAGGCGTGGCGAAGCCACGCCGAGAGCGAGGGGAGAGGGAGATAGAGGAGGCCACCATGCCATTGGATGACGGCAGCAGCAGGGGCGGCGGGGGCGGACGGGCGCCGTCGCGCAACGTGCTGGGCGAGCGGCTCCAGGACTGCTCGCTCCGGCCGGTGACCGGGTTCTTCCGCGACGGGTGCTGCAATACCGGCCCGGCCGATCGCGGCTCCCATACGGTCTGCGTCGTCGCCACCGCGGCGTTCCTCGACTTCTCCAAGTCGCGCGGCAACGACCTCTCGACGCCTGTGCCGGATTACGGCTTCCCAGGCCTCAAGCCGGGCGACCGCTGGTGCCTCTGCGCGCCGCGCTGGCAGGAGGCGCTCGACGCCGACGCGGCGCCCCGCGTCGTGCTGCGCTCGACCCATGAAGGCGCACTCGCCTATTGCACCCTCGCCGACCTCAAGCGCCACGCGGTGGATCTGAGCTGACGGCGAAGCCGCGGCTGTATCCTTCGACTGCGCTGCTGCGCAGCTTCGCTCAGGATGAGGTGGGGTGCGGAGGGAAAGCTCACCTCATCCTGAGCGAAGTCGAAGGATACGGTCCGGGAACGTCATTTGTACCCATACATGCCGTGCGTTGACCTTTGCCGTGTCGCCGGCTCTTATGGCGCCTCACCGCGCCGAGCATGAGGAGGAAACCGTGGCGACCTGGTCACGCACGTTGACGTTCTTCGAGGGCAAATGGCACGAGGGCAACGTGCCGATCATGGGGCCGCGCACGCATGGCGCCTGGCTCGCCTCCACCGTGTTCGACGGCGCCAGGCATTTCGAGGGCGTCACCCCCGACATCGATCTCCATTGCGCCCGGCTCAACCGCTCGGCCAAGACGATCAGCCTCAACCCGACGATGGAGGCCGGGGCGATCGTCGAGCTGGTGCGCGAGGGGGTGAAGAAATTCGGCCCTGATGCCGAGCTCTACGTCAAGCCGATGTATTGGGGCGTCGGCGAGGGGGTCGGGGCGATCATCCCCAATCCCGACGATATCGGCTTCTGCCTCTGCATCTTCGAATCGCCGCTCGCCAAGCCGGGCGGCTTCACCGTCACCTCGACCTGGGTGCGCCGGCCCTCGATCGAGAACGCGCCGACCGACGCCAAGGCGGGCTGCCTCTATCCCAACAACGCGCGGGCCCTGCGCGACGCGCGCTCGCGCGGCTTCGACAACGCGCTGGTCTGCGACGGGCTCGGCAATGTCGCGGAGACGGCGACCTCGAACATCTTCATGGCCAAGGACGGGGTGGTGAAGACGCCTGCTCCCAACGGCACCTTCCTCAACGGCATCACCCGCCAGCGCACCATCGGCCTCTTGCGCGATCTCGGCGCGACGGTGCTCGAGACCAGCTTGCGCTACGAGGATTTCCTCGCGGCCGACGAGATCTTCACCTCGGGCAACGCCTCCAAGGTCATGCCGGTGCTCAAGATCGACGACCGCTCGCTGCAGCCGGGACCGTTCTACACCAAGGCGCGCAAGGCCTATTGGGAGTATGCTCACGCCTCCTAGACCGATCATCCACAACAACAGAAGGTTCCTGCAAATGACGATCTCGATGTACCAGGTCTCGGTGCCGCCCTTCCTGCAGATGCTCGGCAGCCTGCAGAACATTCTCGACAAGGCGGAGGCCTTCGCCACCGCGCGCAAGATCGAGCCTGCGGTGCTGCTCAACACGCGCCTCACCCCCGACATGTTTCCGCTCGTCCGCCAAGTCCAGCTCTGCGCCGATTTCGCCAAGGGCGGCGCCGGGCGCATCGCCGGCGTCGAGCTGCCGAAATTCCCCGACGACGAGACGAGCTTCGCCGAGCTCCGGACGCGCATCGCCAAGACGGTGGATTTTCTCACTACGCTGAAGCCGGCTCAGATCGACGGTCACGAGGAGCGCGAGGTCACCATCCCGGTCGGCGGCCAGCCGCATAAATTCACGGCGCAGAACTATCTGATCAAATTCGCCCTGCCGAACTTCTATTTCCACCACACCACGGCCTACGCGATCCTGCGCCAATGCGGCGTCGAGATCGGCAAGCGCGACTATCTCGGCGCCTTCACGGGGTAGGAGCCTCTAGCCGATCACCAGCGGGAACTCCTCCGTCGCCAGCGCCTCGCCCGGCTTGAGGCGCTGGTCGAGGCCGGGGAAGGGCGGCGAGGTCTCGCCGGGACGGCGCGCATAGACGGCGTCGTCGCCGAGCCAGCGCGAGGCGAAGGCGCGCCGCCGGTTGGCCGAGAAATTGCCCGGCGCGCCATGCACGGTGAGGAAGTGGAAGGCGATCGCGTCGCCCGGCTCGAGATCCCAGCCGAGCAGCCGGTGGTCGGCGCGCTCGGCGTCGATGTCGGGCATGTCCTCCAGCCCGTCATCCTTGTGGTCATAGGCGATGCCGGTGAATTTGCGCGGCCGGAACCAGCGTCCCCAACGATGCGAGCCGGCGACGAACTCGACGCAGATATCGCGCGTCACCGGATCGAGCGGCATCCACAGGCTGACCACCTTGGCGCCGTCGACGCAGTAATAGGGCTGGTCGTGGTGCCAGGGCGTCACCTCGCGCGTCCTCGGCTCCTTGACCAGTATATGCTCGTGGAAGAAGCGCACTGTGCGCGAGCCCATGAGCGCCCCGGCAATGCGCGCCGCCGGGCTGTTGAAGACGAAATCGCGATAGGCCGGAATGCGCGCCCAGTTGCAATAGTCGCCGACGAAGCGGCCGCTGCCGCCTTGCGGCGTATAGAGGCGCCGATAGGGGCCGGGCTCGGCCAGGTTCTGCTCGACGCCCTGGCGCAAGGGCTCGACCCAGTCGCGGACCAGGCCCTTGAGCAGCACGGCGCCGTCGCGCTGGAAGGCGGCGCTGGTCTCCGGCGCGATGGCGTCCGGCGCGAGAGTGGCGGTCACGGTGCTCATGGCGAGGCGCTCCTCGGAACTGTCGGGTGATCATCGCTTGTGTTGGCCGCCGCTGCAATCCTCGCCGCTCACGCCTCGCTCAGCACTTCCGTGTAGAGAGCGCGGTCGATATTGCCGCCGGAGAGCACGATGCCGACGCGCCGGCCCGCCATCTTGGCCTTCTCCTGCAGCAGCCCGGCGAGGGTGGCGGCGCCGGCGCCCTCGGCGACGTTGTGCGTGTCGGTGAAGAGATGGCGCATGGCGGCGCGGATCTCGCCGTCCTCGACGGTGAGGATGCGCTCGGCGCCCTTCCGGATGATCTCGATCGCTTGCGGCACCGGGACGCGGCAGGCGAGCCCATCCGCCATGGTGTCGGCGCTGTTGGTCGAGACCGGATTGCCGGCGGCGAAGGAGAGCGCATAGGAGGGGGCGCCCGAGGCGACGACGCCGACGATGCGCGTCTTGAGGCAGAGCGCGTCGCGCGCCGCGATCATGCCGCAGATCCCCGAGCCGAGCCCGATCGGCACATAGACGGTGTCGAGATCGCCGACGCCACGCAGCAGCTCGAGCGCATAGCTCGCGACGCCGGCGACCAGCCGCTCGTCGAAGGAGCGGACGAAATGCAGGCGTCTGGTCTCGGCGAGTTCGGCGGCGTGCTCGGCCGCCGCCTGGAAATCGCTGCCATGCTCGACC
>DATAQP010000588.1:0-1781 GCA_036264595.1 Allostellaceae bacterium | reverse complement strand
CGCTGCCCTGCAGGCGGCCGAGAAGGGCGTCCCCTTCATGCCGCTGCGCGGCCTCATCGGCTCCGACCTCGTCACGGTGCGACCCGACTGGCGCGTCATCGACAATCCCTTCGCCTCGGGCGGCGACCCCATCATCCTGCTGCCGGCGATCCGGCCGGATGTCGCGCTCTTCCACGCGCCGATGGCGGACCGCGCCGGCAATGTCTGGATCGGCCGCCGCCGCGAGCTCGCCACCATGGCGCATGCCGCGGCGAAGACGGTCGTTACCGTCGAGCGCATCCACGACGGCGATCTCCTCGCCAGTGAGGCGAGCGCCGCTAGCGTGCTGCCTGCCCTCTATCTCGAAGCGATCGCCGTGGCGCCGCAAGGCGCCTGGCCCTTGCCGCTTGCCGGCGAATACAAGCGCGACGAGGCGCATCTCGCAGAATATGCCGCTCTTGCCGCCACGGCGGAGGGCTTCCAGCGTTATCTCGAACGCTTCGTCTTCGCCCGCAAGGCGGCCTGACGTGACGTCAACCACCACCTTCCGCGACGAGGAGCTGCTCGCCTCGGTGATCCTGCGCCGGCTTGGCGGCGTCCGCCACGTCGCGGTCGGCGCCTCCTCGCCGATTCCGGCGGTGGCGGCGCTTCTGGCGCGGTATCTCGGCGGCGGGCGGCCCTTCGTCTCGCTGCTGTCGAGCGAGCGGCACAATTTCTTCACCGATGGCGGGCGCGAGCTCTTCGATTGCGGCGGCCAGGGCCGCATCGACGCGTTCTTCCTGTCGGGCGGCCAGATCGACGGCAACGCCAACATCAACCTCGTCGCCATCGGCGATTACACGAAGCCGAAAGTGCGCTTCCCCGGCTCGTTCGGCTCGGCCTATCTTTATTACGTCGTGCCGCGCGTCATCCTCTTTCGCCTCGAGCACTCCCGGCGCACGCTGGTCCCCAAGGTCGATTTCATCAGCGCCCCCGGTACCAGCCCGCCGGGTATCTATCGCCCGGGGGGACCGATCGCCCTCATTACCAATCGCTGCGTCTTCGCTTTCGACCGCCAGCGCGCCCGCTTCTCGCTCGAGAGCCTCCATCCCGGGCACAGCCTCGAGGAGGTGCTCGACAATACAGGCTTCGATTTCGACCGCCCGGAGATGGTGCCGGCCACCCCAGCGCCGGCGGCGGAGCATCTCGTGCTGATGCGCGAGACCATCGCCCCGCTGCTCGCCGAGGCCTACCCGCAATTCGCCGCCACCGTCTTCGGCGTCAATCAACGCCAAGCTGGATAGGAAACTCATGACCGCTTCAAGCACCGGCGCCCTCGCCGGCATCAAGGTGATCAATCTCTCGCGCGTGCTCGGCGGGCCGTATTGCACGCAGATGCTCGGCGATCACGGCGCCGAGGTGATCAAGGTCGAGCCGCCGCAGGGCGACGAGACGCGAACCTGGGGCCCGCCCTTCCACGGCGACGCCGCCTCGTATTTCATCGGCGTCAACCGCAACAAGCGCGGCATCGCCCTCGACCTCTCCAAGCCGCAGGGTCGCGACGTGCTGTTCCGCCTGCTCGAAGGCGCCGACGTGCTGATCGAGAACTTCAAGACCGGCACGATGGAGAAGTGGGGCCTCGGCTACGAGGAGGTGCTCAAAACGCGCTTCCCTCGCCTGATCCATTGCCGCGTCTCCGGCTTCGGCGCCGACGGGCCGCTCGGCGGCCGGGTCGGCTACGACGCGGTGATCCAGGGCATGGCCGGGCTGATGAGCGTCAATGGCGATGTCGGCGGCGACCCGCTGCGCATCGGCATTCCGCT
>DATAQP010000572.1:0-3992 GCA_036264595.1 Allostellaceae bacterium | reverse complement strand
CCGCTCGACCGCCCCGGCATATTCCTTGTCCGCCTCGCTTGGACCCGGCACGAGGAGCACGTTGCGCCAACGCTTCAGCACGAGATACTGCACCAGCGCGTCGGCGAGCATCGCCCGGCTCGGGATGAGATGCAGGATATTGGCGCGGCACGACTCGCCGCGCAGCGCGTCTTCCCTCGCCGCGACGTTGAGCAGCAGCGCCGCCTTGGCCTCGGGAAGGTCGGCGATGGCGAGCAGAGTGGCGGCGGGAAGATCGGCGACGACGAGACGGTAGTCGTCCTGGACGAGCTTGCGAAAGGCGGCGGCGACATCGCCCTCGCCCTCGATGACCTGCTCGTCGAGAGCGAAGCTCTGACCAGTGAAGCGACCCGTCGTGTTGTTGTCGACGATGCCCAGCCGAGCGCCGGCAATGCCGTCATCCTGCGGCGGTGCCTCCATGAAGGAGCTCGGCAGCTTTGGCACGAAATGCTGACCGAGATAGGCGATGCGGATGGTCACAGGAGTGGCCGGCGTTGCCGCAGGCGTCGCGTCTTGGGCGTGGACGTCCGCGGCGAGGATCGTTGCCGCGAGGGCGACCAGAGCGGCGAGACGGCAGCGCATCATTCGGCGCCGCCGCGCCGCGCGATCATGCCGCGCGCGGGATCGTAGCCGATGACGGCCAGGGTCATGAAGAGCAGCAGACAGACGACGACCACGGCGAGCGCCGTCCAGGAGATCTGGCCGTAAAGCGCGAAGCGGATGAGCTCGGTCGCATGGGTGAAGGGGTTGATCTCGCAGATATACCAGAGCCAGAGATCGGCCTCCTGGACGCGCCACAGGGGATAAAGGGCCGAGGAGGCGAAGAACATCGGGAAGATGACGAAATTCATCACCCCGGCGAAGTTCTCGAGCTGGCGGATCGTCGAGGACAGCAGCAGGCCGAGCGCGCCCAGCATCATACCCGAAAGGATGAGAGCAGGGAGCACCGCGAGGTAGCCCCAGAGCGGCGGCTCGACCTCCCAGAGCAGCGCGATCGCCAGGAATGCATAGACCTGCAGAACCGAGACGACGACGCCGGCGAGCAGCTTCGCGGCGAGGAGATACCAGCGCGGCAGCGGGCTGGTCAGCAAAACCCGCATGCTGCCCATCTCGCGGTCATAGACCATCGACAGCGAGCTCTGCATGCCGTTGAAGAGCTGAATCATCGCGGCCAGACCCGGCGCCACATAGATCTCGTAGGGGATATAGGTTTCATAAGGCGGGATGATCGAGACGCCGAGCGTGAAGCGGAATCCGGCGGCGAAGATGCCGAGCCAGACCAGCGGTCGCACCAGCGCCGAGAAGAACCGCCCGCGCTGGCCGAGAAAGCGCAGCCATTCGCGCCACACGATGCCCTCGAGGGCGCGGGCATGATGGCGCGGCGTGAGACGCAGCTTTGGCGCGGTGGCTTCTTCGTCGAGCGAGATCGTCGTCATGGCGCGCGCTCGCTGCGCCGCGTCATCGCGTCGAAAGCCTCGCGGATCGTGGCGCTGCCGGTGGCGGCGAGGATCTCGGGCACGGTCCCCTCCGCCATGATCTTGCCCTGATGCAGGATGATGACGCGCGAATCGGCGTCGATCTCGTCGATCAGATGGGTCGCCCAGAGCACCCCGATACCGTCGTCGCGGCAGAGCTTGCGCACGTGGTCGAGGAGGAATTGGCGCCCCTCGACGTCGAGCCCGACCGTCGGCTCGTCGAGCAGCAGGAGCTTGGGGTCGTGCAGCAGGGCGCGCGCGATCTCGACGCGGCGCCGTTGGCCGCCGCTCAGCTGGCGCGCCTTGTCGCGCCGCCTGTTGGCGAGATCGACGCGCGCGATCTCGGCGGCGATGCGCGCTTCCGTCCGGCGCCGCGGCACGCCGTGCAGCGCCGAGTGGTAGCGCAGATTCTGCTCGACCGTGAGCTCGAGATCGAGGGTCGATTGCTGGAAGACGACGCCGATGCGCGATAGCGCCGTCGCCGGGTCCTTGTCGATCGCCGCGCCGAAGATCGCGATCGAGCCGCTGCGATGCGCATAGAGCCGCGTCACCAGCGAGAAGAGCGTGGTTTTCCCGGCGCCGTTGAGGCCGAGCAGGATGGTGAAATCGCCGGGATAGAGCGTCAGCGCGACGTCCTTGAGCGCCGGACGGGCGCCATAGGAATGGCTGAGCCCGGCGATCCTGAGTGCCGGCGTCTCGGCGGCGGCCCGCCCTCTGACGGGCGGGATCATGCCGTCTTGCCGATCCTGTTCGAGCGCCGAGCCCATGAGTGGCGGCCCTTCCTCCCATCGCGAGAGATCGCTTTTCCCCATAATTGCTTGAGCAAGCGACGCTGCCAATGTCAAATAAGGAGGCCATGCAATGAAACAATCGCCGTGTCCGGATTACGCGTCGATCGGGAGGATGCCGCAGGGATGAATCGCCGTCGCATGCTCGGCATACTCGGCGCCGCGGCCCTCGCCGCCGCGGATACCAGGCATGCCGGCGCGGCGGAGCCGCCGGTCGTTCGCATCGGCATCCTCCAGTTCGGCAGCGTCGCCTGGCAGCTCGACATCATCCGTCGCCACGGCTTGGCCGAAGCGGAGGGGGTCGCGATCGAGCCCGTCATCCTCGCCGCCAATCAGGCGACGCTGGTCGCGCTGCAGGCCGGCAGCGTCGATGTCATCGTCTCCGACCTGCTCTGGGTGGCGCGTCAGCGCGCGAGCGGCGCCGATTGGTCCTTCCGCCCGTATTCGACCGCGCTCGGCGCCGTCGAGGTGACCGCCGCCTCGCCGATCCGCTCGCTTGCCGATCTGCCGGGACATCGTCTCGGCATCGCCGGCACCTCGCTCGACAAGAGCTGGCTTCTTCTGCGCCTGCTGTCACGCAAGGAGGACGGCCGCGATCTCGACGACATCGTCGAGAAATCCTTCGGCGCGCCGCCACTGCTCGCCGAGCAGCTGGCCGCCGGTCGGCTCGATGCCGTGCTCACTTATTGGCAGTTCGCGGCGCGGCTCGAGGCACGCGGGGCGCGGCGGCTGCTCGGCATGGGCGAGGCGGTGCGGGCGCTCGGCATCGCCGAACCGGTGCCGCTCGTTGGCTATGTCCTGTCGACCGGCTGGGCTCGTCAACATGCGGCGGCCTGCGCTGCGTTCTTTCGTGCCTGCCGCCGCGCCGAGGAGATCCTCCGCCGCTCGGACGAGGAGTGGCAGGTGATCGCGCCGCTCACCGGCGCCGCCGACGCAGCGGAGCTCGAACGCCTGCGCGCTGCCTACCGCGAGGGGATACCGCGCGGCGACGAGACGGCGATGCGCGCGGCGGCGGCGGATCTCTACGATCTGCTGGCCGGCATCGGCGGTGAGACGCTGGTCGGACCGAGCCGCACCCTGCCGCCGGGAACATTCCTTGACGGCTTCGGATCTTGATCGCCCAGCGGCTCCGCGCTCGGCGACATTCGTCGTCGGGCTGGTCCTGCGTGCTGCTTCCTTCGCGCTGTTCCTGGCGATCTGGGAGATTTCCGCGCGCTGGGCGGGGTCGCGGACATTGCCGACGATCGAGGCCGTCGCCGCCGCCCTTCTCGACGAGCTGGCCCGCGGCGAGCTCCTCCACCAGCTCGGCGTGACCCTCGGCCGCGTCTTGGCCGCCTTCCTCGTCGCAATGGCGGTCGGCGGCGCGATCGGCCTCGCCATGGCGCGCTGGCGGGCCCTAGATCTTCTCCTCGATGGCTGGGTCGTGCTGCTGCTCAACCTGCCGGCCCTCGTCATCGCGGTGCTTGCCTATGTCTGGTTCGGCCTGACCGAGGCGGCGGCGATCGGCGCCGTCGCCGTCAACAAGATACCGACGGTCGCGGTGACGCTGCGCGAAGGCGCCAGCGGCCTCGACCGCGAGCTCGCCGACGTCGCCCGCAGCTTTCGCATCGGCCGGATGAGCGCGTTGCGCCACATCGTCCTGCCGCAGCTCTACCCGTTTCTCCTTGTCGCCGCGCGCTCCGGCCTGGCGCTCGTATGGAAGATCGTTCTC
>DATAQP010000413.1:0-4249 GCA_036264595.1 Allostellaceae bacterium | reverse complement strand
CGATCGATCTCAGCCTGCGTCAGCGTGGGAAACATCTGGCCGTGCCGGGCCGCGATGAGCGGATGCGCGGATTGTGGCATGATCATCTCCAATGTCAGACGACGGGCCCATTCGAGCAGATTCTGGTGCCCGACCCTAGTTGCTATTCTAGAGGGTGCGCCCTCTGCTTCTCGCGCCTCTGACCGGCACCGTAAGCCGGCGCTCGTCCACATCCGCCTCGATCGCGCTCCGGCCGCACTTGCGGCCACGCTGCGCAGGATCACGCAGAAGACACAGGCGGTCATCTCCCCTCGTCCGACTATCGCGCCCGATTGGCGCCGGATCAGGAATTCGGGTAATGCAACAGATGTTCGAGCGCGTTGTGCGGGATGGCATCACGTCGACACCGGTCGGGCGGCAACGCCGGCCGCCGGCGAGCGATAGTTTTCCGTCTTCGCACGATTCAACCGCCCGCCGCGCCGCGGACAGTGCGGCGGCGACGCGCCCCATCCCGTCGATCCAGGTCTTGCGCGCCCTGGCGGCGCTCGCCGTGATCTACACGCATATCCGCTACGATTTCCGCATCAAATTCGGCGTCGCCGATTTCCCGACATCGCTCGGGCCGCTCGACGACGGCGTCGACATGTTCTTCGTCATCTCCGGGTTCATCATGGTCTACGCATCGGAGAGGCTGTTCCAGCGGCGCGGCGGGTCGCGTGAATTCCTCATGCGGCGCCTCCTGCGCATCGTGCCGCTCTATTGGGCGACGTCGCTGGTCGCGCTCGCCTATATCCTGGTGCGGCAGCGGCCCGAGGATTTGATGCCGACCGACGTGTTCTACAAATGGTCGGCCGCCTCCTTCCTGTTCCTGCCCTATCCGCGAACGAATGGCGAGCTGTCGCCGCTCAACGGCGTCGGTTGGACGCTCGAATACGAGATGTTCTTCTATGCCGTCTTCGCCGCCGCCGTGTGGCTGTCGCGGCGCGGCGCGGTTGCCGCCATCACCTTGCTGTTCGCGGCGCTGATTCTCGTCGGGCTTCGTTTCGGGCCATTGCCTACCTCCTTCGCCGTCTGGTGCGATCCGCTGATCCTCGAATTCGTCTTCGGCATGCTGATCGCCGTCGCCTTTCGCGACGGAGTCCGGCTGCCATCCTGGCTGGCGCGCGGCATCGTCCTCGCCGGGCTCGCCGGATTCCTGCTTGCGGCGCATTTTGGCTTCGAGGCATCGCGCGCCCTCCAAGCCGGCCTGCCATCGGGACTCGTCGTCGCCGGCCTGACCCTGAGCGCTGCGTCGCCCGGCGCGCAGAGTGCCGGAATCGTCACGCGGGCATTCTGTTTTCTCGGCGAAGCGTCCTATTCCATCTATCTGGTGCATCCCTTCGCGCTGACCGCGCCGCGATTGCTGCATTTCGGCCTCAGCGGCAACGAGATCGCGCCGCCGGCGCAGCCTTGGCTCTACGCGTCGCTGCAGCTCGTCGCTGCGCTCGCCGCCGGCGTGATCGTTCATGTCGGCATCGAGCGGCCGATCACGCGCGCGCTGCGCCGTGTCCCGAAACCAGCGTCCTGACCACCCTTCCACGGCGTGCACCGAGACGAGCGGGCGCCCCCCTCCTCCGCCCGCCCGTCCCGGCCCCGCCGCTCAATGGGCGACGAGGCGGATCGTCCAGAAATCGTCGGACAGGTTCGAGTTCGTCAGATAGGCGTAGGGGATGGTGAAATAGCCCTGCTGTCCCCAGGTGGCCCCCCAGGAGTTGCGCACCAGGAAGCGCTGCTGCGCGTCGTCATAGCCGACCGCCATGACGGCATGGCCGCCGAGAACCTTCTCGCCTGGGGACGGCATCGGCACGATGCCGCTCTGCGCGACCGCCTGGCTTTCAAAGCTGTCATAGACGGTGAAGCCGAAGACGAAGGGGTAGCCCGACGCCAGGCAGCCCTTGAGCTGGTTCGGATCCTGAACGAGGCGGCTGTAGTTTACCGCCTTGTACTTGACTGCATCCTTGTAACAGCGCGCCGCCGGTTTTTGCGCAAATTTGGCGATGTCGTACGGCAGTTCGGTCTCCGGGCAGTCGCCCTGCGCGGCGACGCTCTTGATACCGTCACGAATCTGCGCGCCGCTATCGGACTCGACGGTGCCTTCGATCACCCGCTCGTTGTAGTAGATGAACAGCCGCGACGGCACGAAATCGGGTGTCAACTGCTGCTTCTTCCGCTCGAATTGAATGGCCCCGGCGATCGCGTTGCCGGTGCAGCTGCCGAGTTGGCCCTGATCGTAGGGCGGCGGACAGCCGGGCCGCAGATCGGCGCTGGGCGGGAGCGCCTGAAGCACCGGAGGCGGCGCGGCGTAGAGATGGTCGCGGGCGTCGGGCAGATCGGGAAGCCAACCGTAGCGCTGAATGTGGTAGGGCATGGCAGTGTCTCCTCTGCGGAGCCCGCCGCGATTTCCAAACCGATGGAGCGACGCTCCGCAGCGCGAGACTATGCGCCGCCGGCGCATCGGAATGGTGAGCGAGCTCACAGCGGAGCCGGGGCAAAGTTAGGTCACGCCGGCTCGGCGTTCTCTATCTCGCCCGTCTCGGCGTCGCGCGCTTACCCGAACAGCCGCGCGCCGAAGCTTCTTTGCGCGAACGCGAAGGCGGCGGCGGCGAGCGCCGCGATATAGGCAAGGTGCCCCGCCGCCGCCAGCGGATCGAGCGCCGCTCCGGCGGCGAGCGGCCGCACCACGGTGATGAGGTGCGTCATCGGCAGCGCCCAGGCGATCGCCTGGACGATGAAGGGAAAGCGCGTCACCTCGAAGAACGTGCCGGAGAACATGAACATCGGCGTCACCCAGAAGGTGAAGAAATAGGCGAAGACGTCCCAGGTCTTCGCCTGCGAGGTGACGGCGAGGCCGCAGCAGGCGAAGCAGATGGCGCCGAGCGCCAGCACCGGCACGGCGATGAGCGTGCCCCAGAGGCTGGCGATGCCGCCCCACAGCGATCCCACGGCGATGACGCAGCAGGACGAGAACACGCCCTTGGTCGCCGCCCAGGACATCTCGCCGAGCATCAGCTCGGTCAGCGTCACCGGCGTGGCCAGAGTGGCGTCCCAGGTGCGCTGCAGGCTGACGCGGGCATAGGTGCTGATCGTCGACTCGAAGCTGGCGGCGAACATCGCCGCGTAGCACATCATCCCGGGGACGATGAAGTGGAGATAGTCCATGCCGCCGACGCGGTCGAGCACGGCGCCGAGGCCATAGCCGAAAGCGAAGAGGAAGATCAGCGGATCGAGGACGTTGGTGGTCAGCGACGGCCCGATCAGCCGGCGCCAGACCAGCGCGTTGCGCCGCCACACCGCATAGCTGTAGCGATTGAGGGCAATCCCAGCGATCATCTCACCCTCCTTCCCGCAGGCGGTGCCCGGTGAGGCGCAGGAAGACATCCTCGAGATTGGCATCGCGCCGCGTATAGCTCGCCTCCGACGGCAGAAGCCGCGTCACCTCGGCGGGATCGGCGACGTAGTAGAGCACGGCGTCGCCGACATCATTGCGCTCGAGCGCGACATCGACGAACCCGGCGGGCAAGGGCTTGGCGATCTCGACGACATGACCGCGGACGTGGCGGTCGATCAGATCCTGCGGCGCCCCTTCGTCGAGCACCTTGCCGCCATCGATGATGATGATGCGGTCGCAGAGACGCTGCGCCTCGTCCATGTAATGCGTGGTCAGCAGCAGCGTCTTGCCCGCGCGTTTCAGATCGAGCAGCCGTCGCCAGATCAGCACGCGCGCCTGCGGATCGAGGCCGGTGGTCGGCTCGTCGAGGATGAGGAGCTCGGGATCGGCGATGAGGGCGCGGGCGATGATGAGGCGCCGCCGCATGCCGCCGGAAAGCTGCATCACCTTGGCGCCGCTGCGCTCGGCGAGCTGCATGAACGCGAGGAGCTTGGGGACGCGCTCGGCGACCAGCGCCGCCGGGCGGCCGAAATAACGCCCATAGACTTCGAGATTCTGCCGCACCGTGAGGTCGGGATCGAGATTATCCTCCTGCGGCACCAGCCCGACGCGCTCGCGCATCGTCCGGCCGAGCGCGGCGGGCGCCTGGCCGAAGAGGCGCAGGCGGCCGGCGCTCGGCTGCGCCAGCGCCATGATCATGCGCATCGTCGTGGTCTTGCCGGCGCCGTTCGGACCCAAGAGGCCGACGCAGGTGCCCGGCCAGATGGAGAAGCTGACGCCACGCACCGCGTGCTCATCGCCGTAGCTTTTCTCCAGCGCCTCGACGTCGATTACCGGCGTCGT
>DATAQP010000396.1:0-5202 GCA_036264595.1 Allostellaceae bacterium | reverse complement strand
GATCAGCTTGTTGTAGGTGAACAGCACGGCGATGAAGATTCCGATCGGCAGGACGATGTCGACGAAGCGCGGTAGGACAAGGATGCTGAGATAGAAGAACAGCTCGGCGGTCAGGCCGCGATTGACGATGAGATCGACGAGGCGGAGCGACTGCGTCAGCCAGATCGCGGCGCTTAGCGCTGCGGTCACGAACAGCGTCGTGCCCAGGCTCTGGCGCAGTATGTAGCGGGTCAGTCCGTGCATGGCGGCGGATTATAGGGGGCCCCTCCCGCCGCAGCCTAGTTCCAAATTAGCCATATGGCGGGGGTGAAGCACGCGCCGCCGATCGCCCCCTGGGCGGTCCTGATCGGTCGTCAATGCAATTGACTCTAGACGGTGTTGCCGCTATCGCGAATGACCGCATGTTTTGCCCGTCTTGCCGTCTCGACTGGCGCTCATTGGAGAGGACCGCATGAAGATCACGTTTGGCGAGCTCGCCCTGCCGAAGACCGGCGCCGTCGTCGTCGGCGTGCTTGAAGAGGGCAAGCTGATGCCGACGGCCGCCGGGCTGGATCGGAGCAGCGGCGGCGCCCTCAAGCGCGCCATCGCCGCGAGCCGCTTTTCTGGCAAGAGGGACGAGCTGCTCGCGATTCTCGTCCCCGCCAATCTCGCCGTCTCGCGCATCGTGCTCGTCGGCCTCGGCAAGCCATCCACCGTCACCGCGGCGCAGCTCCAGGGGCTCGGCGGTCTTCTTCTCGCCCATCTCAATGGTGCCGGCGAGACGGCGGCGACGGTGATGCTCGACAAGATCGAAGGCGGCATCGCTTCCAGCGATGCGGCCGCCAATCTCGCCTACGGCGCAAGGCTGCGCTCCTACCGCTTCGACCGCTATCGCACCAAGGAGAAGCCCGAGAGCAAGCCGACCTTGGAGCGCCTCGCCCTGCTGTCGGCCAATTCCGCCGACGCCAAGCGTGTCTACCAGAGGCTCGACAAGATCGCCGACGGCGTCTTCTTCACGCGAGACCTCGTTTCCGAGCCGGCCAATATCCTCTATCCCGCGACGCTCGCCGCCCAGGCCAAGGCGCTTACCGCGCTCGGCGTCCAGGTCGAGGTGCTCGACGAGAAGAAGATGAAGAAGCTCGGCATGGGCTCGCTACTCGGCGTCGGCCAGGGGAGCATGCGTCCCTCCCGCCTCGTCGTCATGCAGTGGAGGGGCAATCCCAAGGCCAAGGACGCGCCGCTCGCCATACTCGGCAAGGGCGTCACCTTCGATACTGGCGGCATCTCGATCAAGCCGGCCGCCGGCATGGAGGACATGAAATGGGACATGGCCGGCGCCGGCGTCGTCCTCGGGCTGATGAAGGCGCTCGCCGGCCGCAAGGCCAAGGTCAACGTCGTCGGCATGGTCGGTCTCGTCGAGAACATGCCCTCGGGCGCGGCGCAGCGCCCCGGCGACATCGTCACCTCGATGTCGGGCCAGACCATCGAGGTACTCAACACCGATGCCGAGGGACGCCTCGTCCTCGCCGACGTGCTGTGGTATTGCCAGGACCGCTTCAAGCCGCGCTTCATGATCGATCTCGCCACGCTGACCGGCGCCATCATCATCGCCCTCGGCCACGAGCATGCCGGGCTGTTCTCCAACAACGACGAGCTTGCCGACCGGCTGACCACCGCTGGCAAGGCGGTCGGCGAGGCGCTCTGGCGCATGCCGCTGGCCGACGCCTATGACCGCCAGCTCGACAGCGACGCGGCGGATGTCAAGAATATCGGCGGCGGCCGCGATGCCGGCAGCATCACCGCCGCGCAATTCCTGCAGCGCTTCGTCAACAAGACGCCGTGGGCCCATCTCGATATCGCCGGAACAGCTTGGTCGAAGAAGGATGCGCCTACCGTGCCGAAGGGCGCGACCGCCTTCGGCGTCCGCCTGCTCGAGCGCTTCATCGCCGAGCATTACGAGGCGTAGGGGCGGGAACGGGTCCTGTTCGGCGCGCCGATGACCGAGATCGGCTTCTACCATCTGCTGGCAACGCCGCTCGAGCGTGCGCTTCCCAAGCTGCTCGAGCGCGGCCTTGCCGCCGGTTTCCGCATCGTCGTGCTTGCCGACTCGGCCGAGCGTGTCGAGCATCTCGACGCTGCCCTATGGACCTATGACGACGCCAGCTTCCTGCCGCATGGCAGCCGGCGCGACGGACGTCCCGAGCGCCAACCGGTCTGGCTGACCGACAGCGACGAGAACCCCAACCAGGCCGACATGCTGGTGCTGACCGACGGCGCCAGCTCGACGCATCTCGACTCGTATCGCCGCTGCCTCGACCTCTTCGATGGCAATGACGAGGTGGCGCTCGCCGCCGCGCGCGAGCGCTGGCGTCGCGCCAAGGAAGCCGGCCACGCGTTGACCTACTGGCAGCAGACGGCAACGGGCTGGGCGAAGAAGGAATGAGCGTCGCCGCCTAGCGGCGGCAGGGGCTGCGCTCGGCGAGAAGCTGCAGCTCGGTCGCTGCCAGATGGCCGGGCTCGACCGCAGCGAGCGGCGGGCCGGGCGATGCGAAGGACGGGACGACATGCAGCCCGTCGAAACTGCCGCTGATGCGCAGCGGCAGTTTAAGGGCGAGGAGGCTGGTCGCGCCGGCCTCGGTTTTGAGCACCATGTCGACCTTCTCGCTGACGAGATTGACCTGACCGCCGCCAACCAGCGTCGTTTCCGGCGTGCGCAGGCGGAGCGGCGCGATCGTCGCCGCCCCGTTGCGCAACGTGGCGATGCCGAGCAGGCAGGAGACCGTCATCCAGCCCTCGCCGGTACGGAAGAGGCTGCGCAGATCCGTCGAGGCGCGCTCGATGAGGTCGCGGGCGACCCGTCCGCCTGTCATCGCCAGCACCGCTCCGCCGGTGCTCGTCTTCAGCGCCTCGCTCAGCGTCGCGCCGGTCATCTCGACGCTGAGGCCTCCGTCGAGCTTGCCGGCGATCTGGCCCGACTGGGCGAAGAGCGAGCTTGCCGCGGCGTCGGCATCGGCGCCGGTCAGCGCGGCGCTGACGGCGATGTGGCTGCCTGCGCCCGCGGCCTTGGCCGAGCCGTTGGCGGCGAGCTTACCGCCGGCGAAGGCAAAGGACAATTCACTGACCGCGATCTCGTTCGGCCGCGTCCGCAGTACGACGGCGACATCGGCGAGATGCCGTGCCTCATAGGTTAGGAGCTTGGTGCCGATCCGTGCGTCGATGGTGACGGTGGGGTCGCTCTCGAGGCGAAGCGAGATCGGCTTGCCGGTTGGTCCGCTGCCGATGAGCGGCGCGAGGTCGAGCTTGGCGAAATCGAGTTTGGCAGCGAGCGCGTCCGGTGCGCCGCGGCCGCCTTCATCGAGGGACAACGGACCGCCGAACGGATCCGCCGCCACCCGTCCTTGTGCCCCGGCGATGCTCCAATGGGCGCCGCTCCGCTCGAGCGTGCCGGCGACGGCGACGGGATAATCGCCACGCAGCTCGGCGCCGAGGAGATGGAGGAACCCGCCGAGCGTCTTGGCGTCGATGTCGATCTTGCCGCGCACGCCGTCGAAATCGAGCGGCTCCGTCATGCTGCCGCGGAAGCCGATCGTGGCGGCTTCATTGGCGATGGTGAAATCGGCGCCGAACGGAATTGCTGCGTTGCGCATCACGATGTAGGAATCCGTCGTCGCGGTCAGTCGCGTCGGACTGCCGTTATAGGCGCCGTCGAGTGTCAGGCTGACCGCCTGGTCGTCGCCCGGGGAGCGGATCGCCATATCGTGGAAATCGATGCGTAGATCGCTTGACGTGGCACGGTAAGTGACCTCGCCGTCGTGCACGGCGAAATCGATCAGGGTGGGAAACTGGCTGCGGTTCTTCGGCACGATGGCGAGGCCGCTTGCCGCCGCCGCGCCGCCGCCGAACTTCCAGTTGCCGACGCCGTTGGCATCACGCTCGAGCAGCAGCAGCGGCTTTTCGAGCCGCAGATTGTCGAAGCGCAGCACGCCGCGGAGCAGGCTCGGCAGATCGATCGTCGCCGACAGCCGCTCGACGCTCAGCATGTCGGGAATGCTGCCCCAGCTCGCATTGGCGAGACGCAGCCCTGTCAGCTCGACGGCGAGCGGATTGCCCCAGCCGACCCGCAGTCCGGCAATGGCGAGGCGACGGTCGAACGCGTGGTTCGCATACGATTCGAGCCGAGCGCGCCAATCGAGCGTGGCGAGCAGCACCGCGGCGGTCGCCGCCAGTACAATGGCGACGGCGAGCAGCGCCAGGAGCAGCGCTCGCGGGCGAAGGCGGAAGGGAAGGCGGATCAAATCGGCGACCTCGCGGACGGCAGGCGATGCAGCCTACCACGCCGATGGAGGCAGGCTTACGGCAAGAGATTGCTCGCGCGGGGCCGCGGGGAATGTCCAAAATACATATCCGCGCCGCGGGATGATGGTGGCGGGTTGCCGCGGCGGCGAGGAAGAGGCTATAACGCCGCCGACCTCAGCCCTTGCACGGCATTTCCAGGAGTTTTTGACGACATGGCCATCGAACGGACGCTCTCGATCCTCAAGCCCGACGCGACGCGACGCAACCTCACCGGCAAGATCAACGCCCGGTTCGAGGAGCGCGGCTTGCGCATCGTCGCGCAGAAGCGTCTGCGCCTCTCCACCGCGACGGCCGAGCAATTCTATGCCGTGCACGCCGAGCGGCCGTTCTTCCGCGATCTCGTCACCTTCATGATCTCCGGCCCGGTCGTCGTCCAGGTGCTCGAGGGCGAGAATGCGGTCGCCGCCAACCGCGACATCATGGGCGCCACCAACCCGGCGAACGCCGCTCCCGGCACGATCCGCAAGGATTTCGCCGAATCGATCGAGGCCAACTCTGTGCACGGCTCGGATTCGCTGGAGAACGCCCAGCGCGAGATCGCCTTCTTCTTCGCCGAGACGGAAATCTGCCCCTGACGGATTTCAGTCGGGTGCTCGCGGCCTCCCAGGGCTGCGGCGCTTGGCTGAGGACGCCGTCGCGGTGAAATGCGGCGGCGGGGGAGCGATCTGCTCCGGTTCAAGAATGACAACTAGTGTCTGCCCGGATGATCGCGGTGCCGCGCTTCGCTGCCGATGAGCTGGAGTTTACGTGGCTGCCCGGAGGAGTCGCGACGGGCCGGAGCCTAGGAGCCTGTCCGGGAATGGTGACCGCCGGGTGGTAGGCATTGTTCGTTTGCGAAGCTCGGCGGCTGGGTACGCTGAGTTATGC
>DATAQP010000391.1:0-4345 GCA_036264595.1 Allostellaceae bacterium | reverse complement strand
CAAAACGCGCGCGGTCAAGCGCTTCGCGCTGCCCGCCGGCAGCAGCTTCGCCAATCTCAATACGTCAGCCTTCGACCGCACCGGCATAATGTGGTTCACCGGCCAGGACGGCATTTACGGAAGGCTCGATCCGGCGAGCGCGGCGCTCAAAATCTGGGCGGCGCCGCGCGGCGCCGGCCCCTATGGCATCACCGCCACGGCGGAGGGCGTCTACTACGCCTCGCTCGCCGGCAATTATCTCGGCCGCATCGATTCCGGCAGCGGCATCGCCACGATCATCGAGCCGCCGACGCCGCGTGCCGGGCCGCGCCGCGCCTGGGCCGATTCGCAGGGCCGCATCTGGGTCAGCGAGTGGAACGACGGCAACGTCTCGCGCTACGATCCGGCGAGCAAGTCGTGGCGGAGCTGGCACCTGCCAGGTAGCCGACCGCAAGCCTATGCGGTCTTCGTCGACGACAAGGACATCGTCTGGCTGAGCGACTGGGGCGCTAATGCGATCGTCCGCTTCGATCCCGCCGGCGAGAGCTTCACCGCTTTTCCGAGCAAGCGGAAGAATGCCGGGGTGCGCCAGCTCCTCGGCCGGCCCGGCGAGGTATGGGGCGCCGAATCGGGAACGGACCGCCTGGTCGTGCTGACGACGCGCTAGTCCCAGGCGTTCGTTTCCGGGTGTTCGTTTCTGGGCGTTAGTTATTCTTCGCGCCGCTGTGGCGCGGGGAGGTGACCGACCATGCCGTCGCCGCGGCGGTCGCGCCGCCGCCGACCGGGGGTATCACGGGCGGCGGCCCTGACGATGTCTCGGGGCGCGGACCGACCAAGCTCAGCCAGTGCGCCCGCGCGTCGCTGTACCAGCGCTGGCCGATCTCGCAATCGAGCGTGTCGGCATTGGCGCGGATGGGCTGGTTGACCACCGCATTACCGTGCCACAACGCGGCGAATTTTCGGATCAGCGCGATCTCGTCGGCGGCGACGGCGTCCATCGCCAGCTCGCGCAGGCGGAGGAACTCGTCATCGCGCGCATCGCCCTCGGTCAATCCGGCCGGGCGCGCCCAGCCATTGGCGATGCGGATCGGCTGCAGCAGCGGGTTGAGCCGCACCAGCCGCCCGTCCTTGATCGGCTGCGCGCCGTCCCTCGGCACCGCGTGGCCGAGCGCCAGATAGGCGATCAGGCTGGCGCTGTCAGGCGGATCGTCGATGAGTTCCGCGAGCTTGCGCAGATCGCCGCCGACGCTCGCCGGCAGGCGCCGGCGGACGAGCTTGGCGGCAGCCGCATCCTCGCTGTCGCCGGCCACCGTCGGCAGCACGATGCTGCCGGTGCCGATGCTGAGCACCTCGATCGACGCTGCCGGAACGCCGTTGGCGAGTGCCTCGGTGATTCCCGCGAGGACAGGGTTGCTGCCGCCGGCGAGGGTGCCGTCCCAGCAGCGGCGGCCGCGCGAGATCGTGGCCGGCGCGTCGAAATAGGCGAGCGGCGTCGTCGTCGCGGCGTGGATCGCCTCGGCCAGGGTGGCGATCGCCGGCGCGCCGAAATCGCCGGCCCGGCTGGCGATGTTCGAGCGGAAGGCGATCTCGCAGCCCCGGTCGTAGTCGAACGCGGTGATCATCAGCCGGGCCGGCAGCTCGATGCGCGTGTCGAGGGCGTCGAGGGTGACGTCGCCGATTCCCGGCACGCCGAGATCGCCGTTGAGCAGATGGCGCAGCCCGTCGAGCTTGGCGCGGGCGGAGTAGCGCGGGCCGATACCGGTGAGATGGCGCAGCAAGCGCGCGCTCGCGCTGGGTCGCGCCTGGTGAGGGGCGAAGATCGACCGGCACTGCGCCTCGTCCTCGAAGATCCTGCGGATCTCTATGAGCGGCAGGTCCTTGACCAGGCCGCCGAGCACCAGGCTGCCACTGCCGGACGCGACGACGAGGTCGAAATCGCACAGCACGTCATGGCCGGTGAGCAGCGCGCCGCCGCTGCGATAGAGGTCGATCAAGGTCATGACCTGGAGCAGCGACCATGACCCGCCGCCATCGAGCGACAGAATGCGAAAACTCATGCTGGTCCCCCGACCGCTGCCCTGCCGTCGCGACTTTCCGACGGGTGTCGGCACTACGCGTGATGTAAGGCAGACGTCCTTTATTTCGGTTGGAGGGAAGGCCATTTGCATTAACCATGAACTGACCGAACCCCCGTCCAATTGGTAGAGCGGCAGAGCGTAGTTTTCAACAAGATTTGCCGGACACTATTTGCGCCGCCGGGAATTGTCCGGCGCCTGTTGCGTTCTGGCCCGCCGCGATTCTCGCGCCTAGTATGAGGGGCGGGTTCCGGCCCATCCGATGCTAGCGAGGATTCATGTCCCGTCCCCTCAAGGTCGCCGCCGCGCAGCTCGGCCCGATCGCGCGCAGCGACAGCCGCCGCAGCGTCGTCGACCGGCTGATCGCCCTGCTGCAGCAGGCGCATGAGTCGGGCGTCGAGCTCGTCGTCTTTCCCGAGCTCGCGCTCACCACCTTCTTTCCGCGCTGGTTCATGGCGGATCAGGCGGCGGTCGATGCGTTCTTCGAGACGGCGATGCCGGGAGCGGAGACGCGTCGCCTCTTCGACACCGCCGCGCATCTCGGCATCGCCTTCTATCTCGGCTATGCCGAGAAGATCGTCGAGGACGGCGCGACGCATCGCTACAACAGCGCGGTTCTCGTCGACCGGCGCGGCGCGATCGTGGGCAAATACCGCAAGGTCCATCTGCCGGGACACAGCGAGCACGATCCCAAGCGGCCGTGGCAACATCTCGAGAAGCGCTATTTCGAGCCAGGCAATCTCGGCTTTCCGGTGTGGCGCGCGCTCGGCGGGATCATGGGCATGTGCATCTGCAACGACCGGCGCTGGCCCGAGACCTATCGGGTGATGGGGCTGCAGGGCGTCGAGCTCGTCATGCTCGGCTACAACACACCGGTCGGCAATGCCGTCGGGCCCGGCAAGGAGACGCCGGAACTGCGCATGTTCCACAACCACCTCACCATGCAGGCCGGCGCCTACCAGAACGGCACCTTCGTCATCGGCACGGCGAAGGCCGGGCACGAGGAGGGCGTCGACATGCAGGGCGGCAGCTGCGTCATCGCGCCCTCGGGCGAGATCGTCGCCCTCGCCGCGACGCTCGGCGACGAGCTGGTCAGCGCCGCCATCGATCTCGACGACACGCGCTTCAACAAGACGACGATCTTCGACTTCGCCGCCCATCGCCGCATCGAGCATTATGGGCTGATCGCCTCGCGCACCGCTTCGGTGCCGCCGCCGGAATAGGGGCGTCGATCTTGACCGGTTGGGCGGCATCGCCGAGTGTGCCGGGAAGGATCCTTGCGGGAGGCGGCGATGGAAGACGATCTCTTGTTCGAACGCGCGGACGGCGTCGCCACGCTCACCCTCAACCGGCCCGACAAGCTCAACGCCTTCACCGTCGAGCTGCACCGCGCCCTCGCCGCCGCGCTCGACGCGGTCGAGGGCGACACGACGATCCGCGCCGTGCTGCTCACCGGCGCCGGGCGCGGCTTCTGCGCCGGGCAGGATCTCGCCGAGCGTGCCGCAACGATGGCGAGCGGCACGGGCCCGGCCGGCAGCAGCGCGCTCGAGACCTGGTACAACCCGCTGATCCGCCGCCTGCGCCGCCTCGAGAAGCCGGTGGTCTGCGCCGTCAACGGTGTCGCCGCCGGGGCCGGTGCCAATCTCGCCCTCGCCTGCGACATCGTGCTGGCGGCGCGCTCGGCGAGCTTCATCCAGGCCTTCTGCGGCATCGGGCTCGTGCCGGATGCCGGCGGCTCCTACGTTCTGCCGCGCTTGGTAGGGATGGCGCGGGCGAGCGGTCTAGCCCTGCTTGGCGGCAAGCTGGCGGCCGATCAGGCGGCGGAATGGGGCCTCATCTGGCGCGTCCTCGAGGACGAGGCGCTGATGGGCGAGGCGACTTCGCTGGCGCGCCACATCGCGCAGCAGCCGACGCGCGCCCTCGCCCTCATCAAGCGGGCGCTCAACGCCAGCTTCGCCAACACGCTCGATCAGCAGCTCGATCTCGAGCGCGACCTGCAGAAAGAGGCCGCTGCCACCGCGGATTTCCGCGAAGGCGTTGCCGCGTTCCTTGAGAAGCGCCCGGCAAGGTTCGTCGGGCAGTGAGGCGGCCGCCATGTCCCCTCACCATGAGGAGCCGCCGCATGGCGGCGTCTCGAATGGCGACTTCGCTCAGGACGAGGGGAGATGTTGATGGAGGACTCACCTCATCCTGAGCGAAGTCGAAGAATCGGGGCCAATCCGCTTGCTGCACGACGCCGACAAGTTGCTATGCTGCGCCCGATAGAACAATCCTGAGGAACCAAGCCCATG
>DATAQP010000220.1:0-1530 GCA_036264595.1 Allostellaceae bacterium | reverse complement strand
AAAGCAGGCTGCAGAGCAGGCCGACGCCGGACAGCGTCAGGATGCCGCCCGAGATGCGGTTGAGCAGGGTGAGATGGCGCTCACCAAAGGATTTGCGAAAAAGCCCGGCGCCCAGGCTGATGCCGAGCCACCAGATCAGCGAGCCGAGCAGCACGCCGGCGACGAGCATGCCGGCGCGGCCGAGCGTCGCCTCCTCGCCGGTGAAGCCGACCCCGGCGAAGATGCCGAGGAAGGCGAGGATCGTCACCGGATTGGTGATCGTCAGGGCGAAGGTCGAGAGATAGGCGCTGAGCAGGTTCTCGGCATTTTTTTCGGGCGTCTCGCAGCGCACCATGCGCTTGCGCAGCGCGTTGGCGCCGATATAGACGAGGAAGAGGCCGCCCGCCGCGCGCAGCGAGCTCTGATAGTCGAGCAGCACATCCGAAACGACGGTGAGGCCGAAACCGGCGACGATGCCGAAGATCGTATCGGCGCTTGCCGCGCCGAGACCGGAGAGGAAGCCGAACAAGCGGCCCTCGAAGATCGTGCGGCGCACGCAGAGCACGCCCACCGGTCCGACCGGAACGGCGATGACGATGCCGACAGCGATGCCCTTCAACAGGAAGACGAACAGCATGGAGGGGCTGGATCTGCGACGACCGGTCGCGCGATCGGGGCGATCGCGGCCGCGTCAGTCTTAGGGACTGCTCCGCCGCGGCGCAACCCGAAATCGGGGGCCGCTTGCCAACGCGCGCCGGAGCGGGCAGTAGACGCGGCGAAAGGGATCCTGCATGCGCGAGCGAACCAAGGGACGGGTGCAGAATGCGGCGGCGAGATCCACGCCTATGTCGGTGACGAGGTCATCATCACCTGGAAGCTGCGCCACGGCCGGGCCGACCGGCGCGCCCTGCTCTGCCCCTTCGTCATCGCCGACCGCATCACCGCGCATCGCGCCGAATATCTCCGCCGATTCGGCGCTGTCCCGACGCTGCGCGCCGGCATCCATGCCGGTCCGCTGATCATCGGCGGCGACGTCAAGCGCGAGATCGTCATGCTCGGCGACACGATGAACACCGCTTCGCGCATCGAGGCCGCCTGCCCCAGCAGCTCGCAACCGGTGCTCGCCTCGGACGCGGCCCTGGCGCGAGCGGTGCTTTCGCCCGGCTTGCACGCCGACAGCATCGGCAACGTCGTCCTGCGCGGCAAGTCGACCGCTCGGGAGCTCTTCGCCCTCGCGCGGGCGTGATCGCGGTCCCGCCGCTCGACGGCGTATGATCGCGCCGGCGATCGTGGCACAATCGCGGGGAGCGTGGCGTGAGTAGAGTATCGTCGCTGATTCTGGCCGCCGGCATGCTGATCGGCGCCGCCTCGGCTTCCCCCGGTTACGCGGAGCGTGGACGCATGCAGGGCTTCGATTTCGAATTCACCTCGATCGAGGGCGACAAGCTGCCGCTGTCGCAATATCGCGGACATCCCGTCCTCGTCGTCAACACCGCCTCGTTCTGCGGCTACACGCCGCAATACCAGGATCTCGAGGCGCTGTGGCGCCAG
>DATAQP010000307.1:0-5920 GCA_036264595.1 Allostellaceae bacterium | reverse complement strand
CGACGTCGTCGACGCGACCGCCAATACCCGCGTCGCCGGCCGCTTCAACCAGCAGCGCGCCGTGATGATCTATGTCTATCGTCAGCCCGGCGCCAATATCGTCGAGACCTCGGATCGCATCAGCGCGGCGACGCTCGATCTCGAGAAATGGCTGCCGCCTGCGATCAAGATCGAGGTGCTGTCCGACCGCACGGTGACCATCCGCGCGGCGATTACCGACATCAAGTTCACCCTCAGCATCACCATCGCCCTCGTCGTCATCGTGATGCTGATCTTCCTGCACCGCTTCTGGGCGACGCTGATCCCCAGCGTCACCATCCCGGTGGCGATCGCCGGCACCTGCGCAGTGATGTACGTGCTGCACTACAGCCTCGACAACCTTTCGCTGATGGCACTGACCATCGCCGTCGGCTTCGTCGTGGACGACGCCATCGTCATGATCGAGAACATCGTGCGCCACATGGAGGCGGGCGAGACGGCGGTCGCGGCGGCGCTCAAGGGGGCGCGGCAGATCGGTTTCACCGTCGTCTCGATCACCGTCTCGCTGATCGCCGCCTTCATCCCGCTGCTCTTCATGGGCGGCTATCTCGGCCGCTTCTTCCGCGAGTTCTCGGTGACGCTGACGGCGGCGATCGCGATTTCCGGCATCATCTCGCTGACCCTGACGCCGGCGATGTGCGGCAAGTTCCTCGTCCGCGACGAGCGCAAGCCCGACAACGCCTTCCAGCGCGGCTGCGAGCGTGGCCTCGCCGCCATGCGGCTTCTCTACGAATATGGGCTGCGCGCCGCGCTGGCGCATCGCCTCGTCATGCTGCTCGCCACCTTCGGCATCTGCGCCGCCACGGTGTGGCTCTACACCGTCGTACCGAAGGGCTTCTTCCCGCCGCAGGAGACCGGCATCATCCGCGGCATCACCGACGCGGCGCAGGACATCTCCTTCGCGGCGATGACCGAGCGTCAGGACGCGGTGCAGAACGTCATCCTCGCCGATCCCGCCGTCGACAACATGAATTCCTATGTCGGCGGCACCAGCTGGGGCGGACTCAGCACCGGCTACCTCTACATCAACCTCAAGCCGCACGCGGAACGCAAGGCGACGGCCGAGCAGGTAATCGACCGGCTGCGCCTCAAGCTCGCGCGCATCTACGGCATCAACACCTATCTCTTCCCGGTCCAGGACATCATGATGGGGGCGCGCCAGGGCAAGGGGCAGTATCAGTACACGCTGCAGGACGAGAATCCCGACGAGCTCAACGAATGGCTGCCGCGCATTCGCGACAAGCTCAAGGAGCTGCCCGAGCTCAAGGACGTCTCGACCGACCAGCAGATCAACGGGCTGCAGGCGTCGCTGACCATCGACCGCGATGCGGCGTCGCGCCTCGGCGTCTCGCCCCGGCTGATCGACAACACGCTCTACGACGCCTTCGGCCAGCGCCAGGTCTCGACCGTCTACGCGCCGCTCGACCAGTTCCGCACCGTGCTCGAGGTCGACCCGGCGCTGCAGCAGGATCCCGCGACCTTGCGCGAGCTCTACGTCAAATCGTCGAGCGGCAAGCAGGTGCCACTCAGCGAGGTCACCAAGGTCAGCCAGACGACGACGCCGCTCTCGATCGCCCATCAGGGCGAGTGGCCGGCGACGACGATCTCGTTCAACCTGGCCGAAGGCGTCTCGCTGAGCCAGGCAACGGACGCCATCCGCCGGGCCGAGCGCGAGCTCGAACTGCCGGGCACGCTGCGGCCCATCTTCGAAGGCAATGCGCGCGCCTTCCGCGCGCATCTCGACAACATGCCGCTGCTACTTCTCGCCGCGGTGCTCGCCGTCTACATCATCCTCGGCATGCTCTATGAGAGCCTCATCCACCCGCTGACCATCATCTCGACCCTGCCCTCGGCCGGGCTCGGCGCGCTGCTCGCGCTGCTCATCACCGGCACGGAGCTCTCGATCATCGCGATGATCGGCATCATCCTGCTCATTGGCATCGTCAAGAAGAACGCCATCATGATGGTCGACTTCGCCATCGAGGCCGAGCGCAATCGCGGCCTCAGCCCCTATGACGCGATGGTCGAGGCCTGCCTCTTGCGCTTCCGGCCGATCATGATGACGACCTTGACGGCGCTGCTCGGCGCCCTGCCGATGGCCTTGGATTGGGGGAGCGGCTCGGAGCTGCGCAAGCCGCTCGGCATCGCCATCGTCGGCGGCCTTGTGGTCTCGCAGTTCCTAACCTTGTTCACCACCCCGGTCGTCTATCTCTATCTCGACCGCCTGCGCAAATGGCGGCGCAACCGGCCGTCGACCATCGAGCGGCTGCTCGAGCCGGCGGAGTAGGGAGACTCTTAATCTTTACTCCCTCTTGCGGGAGAGGGAGGGGACCCATGCAAAGCATGGGGAGGGTGAGGGGTATCGTGGCGCTGCGCCAGCCCCCTGACCTTCCCATTGCTACGCAATGGGCCCCTTCTCTCCCGCAAGGGAGAGCGGATAAAAGGGAGTTCTGCGCTTGAGATGGCGGCGCGTTTCCCGCAGGATGTGCGCCATGTCTGAATCGGTCGAATGCGTCGTCATCGGCGCCGGAGTGGTCGGGCTCGCGGTGGCGCGGGCGCTGGCACGCGCCGGCATCGAGGTCATGGTGCTGGAGCGTGAATACGGCATCGGTTTCGAGACCTCGTCGCGCAACAGCGAGGTCATCCATGCCGGCATCTACTATCCGCAAGGCAGCCTCAAGGCGCGCGCCTGCGTCGCCGGGCGCGAGATGCTCTACGCCTATTGCGCCGAGCGCGGCGTGCCGCACAAGCGGCTCGGCAAGCTGATCGTCGCGTGCGAGGAGAGCGAACTCGCCCTGCTCGACGGCATCCGTGCCCGCGCGCTCGCCAACGGCGTCGGCGATCTCGAATTCATCGGCGCCAACGAGCTGCGTCGCGTCGAGCCGGCGCTGGCGGCGATCGGCGGCCTCGTCTCGCCCTCGACCGGGATCATCGACAGCCACGCCCTCATGCTCGCCTATCAAGGCGATGCCGAGGCGGCCGGCGCCATGGTCGTCTTCCGCGCGCCGGTCGAAGGCGGCAGGGTCACCGACGAAGGCTTCGAGCTCAGCGTCGGCGGCGTCGAGGCGATGCGGCTCGCCTGCCGCTATCTCGTCAACAGCGCCGGACTCTACGCGCCCGCGCTCGCCCGCCGCATTGCCGGCATACCGGCAGCGAGCATTCCGCGCGACTATCTCTGCCGCGGCGTCTATTTCACCCTGAACGGCCGCGCGCCCTTCTCGCATCTCATCTATCCCGTCCCCGAGAAGGCCGGTCTCGGTGTCCATCTCACCCTCGACCTCGCCTTCCAGGCGCGCTTCGGCCCGGATGTCGAATGGATCGACACGGTCGACTACACCGTCGATGTCAGGCGCGGCGATTCCTTCTACGCCGCGATCCGCCGCTACTGGCCGGATCTGCCCGACGGCGCGCTGCAGCCCGGCTATGCCGGGATCCGTCCCAAGATCGTCGGGCCGGGCGAGGCGGCCGGCGATTTCGTCATCCAAGGCACCGCCGAGCACGGCATTCCCGGGCTGGTAAATCTCTACGGCATCGAGTCGCCCGGCCTCACCGCCTCGCTCGCCCTCGCCGAGCATGTCGTCGCGCAGATGACTGACCCGGCGCGTGCGCCCGTAGCGGCGGCGGTCGGCGAGGGCTAAACTCGTCCCAGCGCGTCAGATCGGGATCACTGAGATGTCGACCGTCACCGCCTTCCGCCCGCCGTCCTCGCCGCAGACCCTGTCCGAGACGGAGGTGCGCATCGAGCTCGCCGCCTGCTATCGGCTGATCGCGCATTTCGGCATGGACGATCTCGTCTTCACCCATATCTCGGCACGCGTGCCGGGTACGCAGAACCACTTCTTCATCAACCCCTACGGGCTGCATTTCAGCGAGATCACCGCCTCGAGCCTGGTCAAGATCGACCTCGATGGCAATCTCGTCGAGAGCACCAACCACACCGTCAACCAGGCCGGCTTCGTCATCCACAGCGCGGTGCACGCGGCGCGCCACGACGTCGAATGCGTCTTGCACACGCACACGCGGGCCGGCGTCGCCGTCTCGTGCCTCGCCGAGGGGCTGTTGCCGCTCAACCAGTTCTCGCTGCAATTCTTCAACCGCGTCGCCTATCACGACTACGAAGGCGTCGCCCTCGATCTCGACGAGCGCGAGCGGCTGGTCGCCGATCTCGGCGACCGCCGCATCCTGATCCTGCGCAACCACGGACTGCTGACCGCCGGGCGGACGATCCCGGAAGCCTTCTCGCTGATGTACTATCTCGACCAGTCGTGCCGCATCCAGCTCGACATTATGGCGAGCGGCGGCAAGATGCTGCGCGTCTCAGACGCCACCGGCGAGAAGGCGGCGCGGCAATTCGAGCGCCACGACGCGCCTTCCGGCCAGCGCGAATGGCCGGCCCTGCTACGCATCCTCGACCGCAAGGATCCGAGCTACCGCGACTGAGCGGTCGACGCGGCATCGGTGGCTAATGCCCCGGCGTCGCCTCGACCATTACCGTCACCGCGAGCGAGCCGGCGGCGGCAAAATTGAGCGTCAGCGGGAATCTCTCGCCCGCCACCAGCGGCGGCGCGACGCCACGCAGGGCGAGATGCGGCTTGCCGGCGCGCAAGGCGATCGGCCGCTTCGGCTCGACGACGATTTCCGTCAGCGGCGCGTCGTTGCCGTCGCGCAATTCGACGGCTTGCGCGCGCGGGCTGGCGGCACCGATCAGCCGGTCGGGGGCACTGCCCTGATTGCCGAGGGCAAGATAGACGATGGCATCCGGGCCGTTGCTCGGCGGCGCCCAGGGGTGGCCGATCTCGAGCGCGCCGAGACGGAAGGAATGGGCGAGGGCGGCGGCGGCCGAGAGGGCGACCAGCAGCGCGGTTAGGCGGACGATCTTCATGGCGCCAGTATGTCGGCAGCGCGGCGCGCCGTCGACAGAAGCGGCTGCGACAGATGCGCGCCGGGAGACGATCACGCCGTCTCGGTCGATGGCGCAGGGCCGAGCGCGAACCAGGTTGCCACCAGCATCAGACTCATGCCGAGAAAATCGCTCGCCCGCGCCGCCTCGCCGGAGAGGACGACTCCGACCAGCACGGCGATGACCGGCGAGACGAAGGCATATAGCCCGGCCTTCGCCGTGCCCCAGTCGCGCACCAGCCGCAGATAGATGGTGAAGGCGGCGAGCGAGCCGAAGACGACGAGAAAGAGCCAGCTCGCAGCGATGGCGGGGGACAGGAAGGCGCGCAGCGTCGCCGCGTCGATCGGCTCAAGCGCGGCGGCGAGCGCCAGCAGGATCAGCCCGCCGGCGAGGCAGGTGATGCCGCTCACCAGCAACGGCGCATAGGCGCGCAGCAGCTTGCGGCTGAGAACCGAGCCCCAGCTATAGGCGAAGGTGCCGCCGAGAATCGCCGCCATCCCCCAGAGCTCGCTGCCCTGGCGTCCGACGGTGCTTGCGGGGCGGAACAGCACGACGAGGCCGACGACGCCGAGCGCGACGGCGACAAGCTGGCGCGTCGTGAAGCGCTCCTCGCCATAGAAGAGACCGATGGCGAAGAGGGCGATTGGCATGAAGGCGAGGTTGAGCACGGCGGCGAGGCCGGAGGCGACGTTGCGCGTGCCCCAGAAGAGCAGGCTGTAGGTGGCGACGATGACGAGGAGCGAGACGATCGCCATGCCGCGCCAATCCTGGCGCCGGATGCGCAAGCGCGCGGTCTCGTGGCGTGCCGCGAGCGCGTGCCAGACCAGCATGACCGCCCCGGCGACGGTGAAGCGCGTGCCGGCGAAAAGCAGCGGCGGAATGCTGGCGACGCCGATCTTGATGGCGATCCAGGTCAGTCCCCAGACCACGCACATGACCAGGAACAGCGTATAGGCGGTGCTGCGCTTCATCGCTTTCGTC
>DATAQP010000267.1:0-17948 GCA_036264595.1 Allostellaceae bacterium | reverse complement strand
CCAGTCGCGCCAGCAGCCGCGCGCCGGCGGCGAAGAGGGCGATCTCGGCGACGACGCCCTCGGCCCACAACCAGCTGATCGACTGCGGCGAATAGCCGAGCGCGTACCAGTTGAGCGTGCCGAAACCGTAATAGACGCTGTGGCTTGCCTGGATCGCCGTCGCCGCCGCGAGGAAGAGGAGCTGCCTTTTGTCGAGCAGCAATCTGCGCCAATCGCCTCGCACGACACGGCGCGGCGTGCCGACCGGCGGCGGCATCTGCAGGCAGGCGAGAACATTGAGAGCGGCGGCGCCGATCAGGAGGGTGAGCACGATCTCGCTCGCCGCCGGCGTGACGACGGCGCCGGCGCCGAGCGAGCCGAGGATGAAGCTGACCGAGCCCCAGAGGCGGATGCGGCCGTAATCGAGCTGTTTTGCATAGACGATGCCGAGCGCCAGCGTCTCGCCGAGCGGCAGCAGCGAGGAGGCGGCTGTCGTCGTCAGCGCGTTGACCAGGAGCAGGGGCCAGAGACCATGAATCGGCAAGAAGAGCAGGAAACCGCCGAAATTGATCGCGGCGAGCAGGATCATGACGCCGCGCCGCCTGAGGCTGCGATCGGCGAGCAGCCCGGACAGCGGGTTGACCAGCACCTTGATCCATAGCGCGGCGGCGAGGACGAGACCGATCTCGCCGGCGCTCAGCCCACGCCCGGCGAGAAAGATCGGCCAGAACGGCAGCTGGATGCCGACGAGGAAGAACGCGGCGGCATAGAACGCGGCGAGGCGGGCGGCGATCTGCATCGCCGCAGAGTAGTCGGGCCTATGCCGCTTCGCTCGCCCTTATTCGGCGCGGTCGCTCAACCGGGCGTCATCCAGCCGACGACCGCACCTGTCGGATCCTTGACGACGGCGATCCGACCGACTCCGGCGATGTCCCAGGGCGCACGGATGATCGTGGCGCCGAGCTTCTCCGCCGCAGCGACCCGCGCATCGACGTCGTCGACCGCGATATAGGCGAACCAATGCGACGGGATGCCGGCGAACTGCGGCCCCGTCATCTCGAAGATGCCGCCGACCGCCTTGTCGCCCGTCTTGGCGAGGTAATAGGTCGAATCCGGCATCGGCATGGCGTCGAAGGTCCAGCCCAGCGCCTTGCCGTAGAAATCGCAGGCCCCCTTGGGGTCGCGCGTGTTCAACTCGTTCCAGTGGAAGCTGCCATGCTCGGTCATGTCGCTCTCCGATGTCACGGGGTTGTAGCGGCAGTCTACACGGATTTGTGACGAAATGGGTGCCACCTGCTCTAGAGGAACGGGACCCCATGGGGCAACGCATCGATTCCGAGATGGAGCGCCAGCGTCTGGCCGATATCGGCGAAGCCGTCGCGCCGGCCGAGCGGGCGCGCCGCGACGCCCGGCCCGAAGGCGAGCACCGGCACATGCTCGCGCGTGTGATCGGTGCCGTGCCAGCTTGGGTCGCAACCGTGATCGGCGGTGATGATGGCGATATCGCCGGAGTGCAGCGCACGGCGGAATTGCGGCAGGGCGGCATCGAATTCCGTGAGCGCAGCGGCGTAGCCGGCGACGTCGCGGCGATGGCCGTAGAGCGTGTCGAAATCGTTGAAATTGGCGAAGACCAGCGCGCGGGGAGGCGCCTCGGCGGCGGCATCGCATAGCGCCGCGAAGGTCGCCGCGTTGTCTGCCGCCATTGCCGAGTGCGAGATCCCGCGTCCGGCGAAGATGTCGGAGATCTTGCCGATGGCGTGGACGCTGCCGCCATCGGCGACGAGGCGGTCGAGCAGGGTCGGCGCCGGCGGCGGGACCGAATAGTCGTGGCGATGCGCGGTACGGCGAAAGCTGCCCGGCGCACCGATGAAGGGGCGGGCGATGACGCGGCCGATATTGTAGGGATCGGCGAGCTCGCGGGCGATGCGGCACAGCGCGTAGAGCCGCTCGAGGCCGAAACTCTCCTCGTGCGCGGCGATCTGCAGCACGCTGTCGGCCGAGGTGTAGACGATCGGCTTCCCGGTCGCCACGTGCTCGGCGCCGAGCGCGGCGATGATCGCGGTGCCCGAGGCGTGGCGATCGCCGAGTATGCCCGGCAGCTTGCCGCGCGCGATCAGCGCTGCGGTAAGTTCCGGCGGGAAGCTCGGCGGCCCGAGGGGAAAGGTGGCGAAGGCGAAGTCGACGGGAACGCCCATCATCTCCCAATGGCCGCTCAGCGTGTCCTTGCCGCGGCTATGCTCGACGGCGAAGCCCCAGGCGGCGTCGAGCGCCGGGGCGGGGACGAAGCCGGCGGGCAAGCGTCCGCTGCTCGCCTGCGCCGCGAGGCCGAGCCCGCTGCGCTCGAGATGGGGCAGACGCAGAGTCGTGGCGGCGGCGATATGGCCGAGCGTATCGGCGCCGGCATCGCCGGGCTCGGCATCCGCTGCGGTGCCGATGCCGAATGAATCCATGACAAGGACAAAGCCGCGTGCCATCCCGTTTCCGATCGCCGCCTATACGCGCCCGGTCGCTCGGCGCATCATGCGGCACGCCGCCCGGCGCGTATAGGGGCCCCGCTCGGGCTCCTAACGTCCGAGCATATGCTGGATGAGCCGCCGTATTTCGGGAAGCCCTTCGGAACGCTCGAGCGTCGTCGACCCGGATCCGGCGCCGTCGCGGCTGCGCGCCGCGTCACTTCCGTCGCCTACCGGCCCCTGCGTCGCCCAGCCGATGAGCGCGGCGACGACGAGGCCGGACAGACCGATCATGGTGAGCTCGCGCTGGGTCATGCCCTTTATTCCCGCTACATGACGACGAGCGAAGCGACGGCAATTGCGACCATGATGGCGATGATCAGCAATTGAGTTGTCATTACCGTCCCCCGGCTGGCAGATCGCGATCGCTCGTCTCCCGCATTGCGCCGAGCGATCACATCTTCGTTTTTGATAGCGGAAGACGCCGCGGCGTTCTGTGAAGACACTCACAAAAGTCGAGGATTTGGTGTCTAATCGGCCGCCCGATTGTTCCAGGAAGGGATCGTCAGCATGCTCCCAGGCACGCTGCGCCGGTTTGCCGGCAGCCTTGTCCTCGGCGTCCTTGCGCTGCTCCTCTCGGCGCCCGGCGTGCTCGCCGCCTGCGCCGCGGTCGCCGCCCTGCCGCCACTCTGGACGCCGGTCTCTTTCGCCGCCGCTTCGCTGCCGCCCGGCCATGTCGGGCTGACCTTTCTCGGCCATGCCAGCTTTCTCATCGAGAGTCCGGCCGGCATCACCGCGGTCACCGATTACAACGGCTACATCAGGCCGGACCGGCTGCCCGACATCGTGACGATGAACCATGCCCATTCGACGCACTTCACCGACAGCCCCGATCCCGGCATCAAGATGGTGCTGCGCGGCTGGGATCCCGGCGGCGGCATTCCCGATCACAACGTTACGCTAGGCGACATGCATGTCCACAACGTGCCGACGAATATCCGCGACGGCGGCGGCACCGAGTTCGGCGGCAACTCGATCTTCGTCTTCGACACCGGCGATCTCTGCATCGCCCATCTCGGCCATCTCCACCACACGCTCACGCCGCAGCATCTCGCCCGGCTCGGGCCGGTCGACGTCGTACTGGCACCGGTCGACGGCACCTGGACGCTCAGCCATGAGGACATGATCGAGGTGATCGAATCGATCCGCCCCGCCTTGGTCATTCCGATGCATTATTTCTCGGGCCACAGCCTCGAGACCTTCATCGCCGATTCGGCGGGGCGCTATCCGGTGCGGCGCAACGACACGCCGAGCATCGCCCTGGCGCGGGCGGAGCTACCCGAGCGCACCGAGATCCTGGTGTTGCCGGCCCGCTCCTCCTACTAGGCCGCGCCGGCCCCGCGGATCAATTTGCGCCGGCCGACGTTTCCTGGCCGTGAAGTGCGGCGTCAATGCCGCATGGAGCAGATCGGCCTCGAATAGCGCCGGCGCGCACGGAAATCCTGGCATTGCCCGGCGTTTCACCGTATGAAGGCGCCCCGCCGAGGCGGCCTCGGCCGGGCTCGAACCCAACTCATCCTGCACGGCGAGACGGCGCATGGCGGCTTGCGGCCTCGATTTCGGCACCTCGAATACCACGCTCGGCGTCGCCGCGATCGGCGGCGCGCCGCGTCTGGTGCCACTCGAGAGGGAGGTGACAGCTCTGCCGAGCGCCGTCTTCTTCGATTTCGACAGTGCCACGATGGCGGTCGGCCAGGCGGCAATCGACGCCTATGTCGCCGAAACCGAAGGGCGCTTCATGCGCGCCCTCAAATCGGTGCTCGGCACCGCGCTGATCGACGAGGAGACGACCTTGCGCGGCTCGCGCATCGGCTTCCGCGCCGTCATCGCCCGCTTCCTTGGCGAGGTCAAGCGCCGCGCCGAGGCGGCCAGCGGCGCTGTGCTCGATACCGTCGTCCATGGCCGGCCGGTGCGCTTCGTCGACGGCGATGCCGAAGCCGATGCGCGGGCCGAGCAGGCCCTCGCCGAGATCGCCCGCGGCATCGGCTTCCGCCACGTCGCCTTCCAATTCGAGCCCATCGCCGCCGCCTTCGAATACGAGCGGCAGATCGCCGGCGAGGAGATCGCGCTGGTCGCTGATATCGGCGGCGGCACCTCGGACTTCTCGGTCGTCCGGCTCGGCCCCGAGCGGCGCAAGCGCGTCGAACGCGCCGCCGACATTCTCGGCAACGAGGGCGTGCGGGTCGGCGGGACCGATTTCGACCGCGACCTCAGCCTGGCGACGATCATGAAGCTGCTCGGCTATCGCAGCGCCATGCGGCGGCGCGGCCTCGCCGCGCCCAACCTCTATTTCACCGATCTCGCCACTTGGTCGAAGATCAATTTCCTCTACAGCCCCAAGGTCATGAGCGAGATGCGCGACGTCCGCCGCGAATCGGCGCATCCCGAGCTGATCGATCGCCTCATCCGCGCCGTCGAGTTGCGCCGCGGCCACACCTTGGCGATGGCGGTCGAGAGCGCCAAGGTGACGCTCTCCACGGCGCCGCGCGTCGCCATTCCGCTCGACTGGATCGAGCCTGATCTTTCGGCCGCCGTCGGGCGCCAGACATTCGAGACGGCGACCGCCGCCCTGGCGCGCCGCATCGGCGAGCGCGCCATACGCTGCCTCGCTCAGGCCGGGCTCGCCGCGGAGCGCATCGACGCCGTGTTTCTGACCGGCGGCTCGACCTTGCTGCCCCATGTCCGCGACAGCATCCTGCGAGCGGTGCCGACGGCGCGTGTCGTCGAGGGCGACAAATTCGGCGCCGTCGGCCTCGGCCTCACCGTCGACGCGCAGCGGCGATACGGATAGGCCGGCGGTCGGTCCCTAGCTCGCCAGCAGCGCGCGCACCGCACCGTCGAGGAATTTGGCGTCGTCCTGGTTCTGCGTCGGATTGCCGGCGCGGTGACCCCAGATCGACATCGCCGGCCTCGAAGATCTGATAGTCGGTCATGGATTGTCTCCCCGCCTTTACGGCCTCGCCGTTTCCGACGTCTCCTCCGGCACCGTGGCGTGGAGGTTCATGGCGTTGCCGCGCCAGACGAAATCGTTGCTCAGCCAGGCCGCGATCCAGAGCACGGGCAGGGCAAGGTCGCGCAGCAGCAGGGCGAGCGGCAGGCGTGGTGAGAAATGCCAACCGGCGGTGCGCGCCAGCATCGCCTCGGCCCCGTACCAGAGGACGAGGAGGAGGGCGAGGATCGGACCGGGGGACAGCCCGAGCCTTACGGCGGCATAGCAGCCGGCGAGGATCGGCAGTGCAGCGCCGGTGAGCAGCTCGGCAAGGAAGAACAGCGGAAAAGTCACACGCCGCAGCCGCGCCCAGCGCACTTGACGCGCCCAGACTTCCGCCCCCGTACGGCGGCCGAGCGGCTGCTCGAAGGGATTGTCGACGAGATGCACGTTGAGGCCCTGGCGGCGCACCAGCTTGGTCGCCGCCGCATCCTCTGCCGGCTCGGCGCCGAGCGCCTCCAGGCCGCCGCCACGCTCGACGATGTCGCGTCGGAACAACATCGTCTTGCCCTGTGCGAAGCCGAGGCCGAGGCTGGCGCCGACATACTGCCAGCGCGCCTGCAGGGTGTTGAGAAAGGCGCATTCGAGCTCGGCCCAGAAATTCGCCGGCCGCATCGCGATCGGCGTCGAGCAGACCAGCCCCGTATCGGATCGCCAGCAGGCCAGCAGGCGCTGCAGATAATCGCGCGGCATCAGGAGATTGCTGTCGGCGATGACGATCCAATCATGCCGTGCTGCCGCCCAGCCCTTGATGACATTATTGAGCTTGGGGTTCGCGCTGACGCGGTCGTCGCCGATCAGCAGTTGCGCTCCAACCAGGGGGGTTGCCGCGATCAGGCGGTTGACGATTGCCACCGCCGGATCGTCGGCGCGGGCGACGCAAAAGATGATCTCGTAATGAGGATAGTCCAGCCGGAAGGTCGAGCCCAGGGTCTCGTCGGCGCAATTGTCGACGCCGCAGACCGGGCGCAATACGGTGACGGCAGGCGCGTCCTTCGGCGGGCTGACATACCCCTCCCGGCGCCGGCACTTGATCGCCGCGATGGCGACGCTGACCAGCTGGATCGTGGTCAAGACGATGCAAAATCCAGCGGCGCAGGTCGCAAGACTCATCTGAAAGCACCCGAGGCATCAGGCGAACCGAGGCCGTTCAAGACACGGCACGGTCAAGGCGATCGCGCAGCCGGTACCAGCCGCCGACGAGGGGAAGGAACCACGGCTTGCCATTGTAGAAGGGACGGGACGGGAAATCGACGTCCTCGAAGGCGCTGACCCGGTTGCCGCCGCCGATGATCTTGCGCGCCGTCTGATGGCCGAGATAGCTCATCATGGCGATGCCGCTGCCGTTGCAGCCGAGCGCGTAATGCAGCCCGTCGATCACTCCCATATGCGGCAGGAAGTCGAAGGTGAAGGCGACGTTGCCGGTCCAGGCATGGGTGATGCGCGCCTCTTTGAGCTGCGGCAGGCGGTCGGTCATCATGCGGTGAAGCGTCGGTGCGCTGACCTCCGGCCCGACCGCGGTGAAACGGGCGCGGCCGCCGAAGATCATCCGCTTGCCGTCCGGCGATAGGCGGTAATAGGTCAGGATGCGGGGCGTGTCGCTGATCGTGCGGCCGCGTGGCGTCAAGCTCTTGGCGAGATCCGGCGGCAGCTCCTCGGTGGCAATGATGTGGCTCGCCACCGCGATGAGGCGGCGCTTCAGCTGCGGCGTCGCGTCGCCGGTATAGCCGTTGCTGGCGATGACGATCTGCTTGGCGCGCACGTTGCCGCGCGCTGTCTCCACAGTGAAGGCGTCGCGCTGCCCGACAATACGCGCAACCGGGGTCTGCGCCAGCAGCGCGATCTCGTGGCGTCGGCAGGCGTCGAGCAGCCCCTTGTAATAGAGCGCCGGATGGATCTTGCCGGCACGCTCGACGACCATGCCGCCGTGATAGAAATCGCTGTCGATCTCCTCGCGCTGGCGCTCGGGCGGCACGACATGGGCCTTCGCCTCGGTGGTTGCGTTGAGTTTGTCGACGGCGGCGGCGAAGCCGGCGAAATGCTTCGCCGTATAGGCGCCAAGGAAGCGGCCGCTGCGCTCGTAATGGCAGTCGATCGCCTCGCGCCTGATGATGTCCTCCAGGAGGTCGAGCCCTTGCGCCGTCGGCGACCAGGGCGCGGATCAGCGCCGCATGCGCGGCATCGTCCTTTTTCGCCGACCAGCCGCCGATGCCCTTGCCGATATTGATCCCGGCGCTGACTGCGCCGCCATTGCGCGTGCTCGCCCCGGAGCCGAGATCGCCGGCCTCGAAGACGGCGACGGCGATGCCGGCGCGCGCCAGCTCGAGCGCGGCGTTGAGGCCCGCATAGCCGCCGCCGACGATGGCGACATCGGTCGCCGCCGGCAGATCGGCCAATTCCTCGCGCCGCGGCGCCCAGGCCTCCCACCAATAGGGAAGCGGCTTGAAGTCGGGATGGAAGACGCTATTTCGAGCAGCCGCCATGTCCTTCGACTTCGCTCAGGACGAGGTGAGATGCGGATAGTGTGTAGGTCTCAACGAAATAGCTCCCTCATCCTGAGTGCAGCCCGTTAGGGCGTAGTCGAAGGATCAGCGCAGGAGATTGCCGCGCACGGTGACGAACTCCTCGAAGGCGGCGCAGAGCGCATCGGTCTCCGCCGCGCCGATCGGCAGCGATAGGTTGATCATGCCGCGCCGCGCTACCCAGATGCCGCGCTCGACCATGTCGAAGAAGAAGAGGCCGCGCAGATCGGGATCGGCGTCCTTGGCGTCGCGCACCGAGCAGATCGGCGCCGTGGTGAAGTGGATGTTCATCATCGAGCCGCGTCCGGTGAAGCGCACCTTGACCTGGTGGCGCTCGGCGATCTCGTTGAGCCGCGTGCGCAGCCCGTCGCCCATCGCGTTCAGCGCCTTCGCCGCTTCGGGGGTATAGATCTGGGTCAGCCCGGCGATCCCCGCCGACATGGTGAGGACGTTGTTGTTGAACGTCCCGGCATGGGGCAGGTAGTTCGGCTTGCGCGGGTCGAAGAGCGACATTAGCGCCTCCTTGCCGCCGAAGGCGCCGAAGCTCATGCCGCCGCCGATATATTTGCCGAGCGTCGTTATGTCCGGCGTGACTCCGGTCGCCTCCTGCAGGCCGCCCGGCGACAGGCGCGAGGTCATCACCTCGTCGAAGATGAGGACGATGTCGTCGGCATCGGCGAGCGCGCGCAGCCCCTGAAGGAACTCGACGGTGGCGGGGATGCAGCCGCCGCCGCCCTGCATCGGCTCGAGCAGGATGGCGGCGAGCTTCCCCTTGTGCTGCTCGACGATTTCGCGCGTCGCCGCCAAGTTGTTATAGGGCGCCAGGACGAATTTATAGGGCGCGTTGATGACCGGCACGCCGGCGGCGATGTTGAGGACGCCGCCGTGATAGCCGCCCTCGAACACGAGGATCTCCTCGCGCTTGGTCGCGGCGCGCGCGGTATTGATCGCCATCAGATTGGCTTCGGTGCCCGAATTGGTGAAGCGCACCAGATCGATCGACGGGAAGCGGGCGCAGATCAGCGCGGCGAGCTTGCCCTCGAGCGCGGTATGGCCGCCGAAATTGAGCCCGTCATCGAGGATCTTTCGCAACGTCTCCTGGATCACCGGATGCGAATGGCCATAGAGACCGGCGGTGTACTCGCCGAGGAAGTCGATGTATTCGTGCCCGTCGACATCCCACAGGCGACAGCCCTTGCCGCGCTGGAACATGAGCGGGAAGGGTTCGTAGAAGAGGACGGTCCGCGTATTACCGCCGGGCAGCGACTTGCAGGCGTCGTCATAGACGCGGGCGCTCTGTTTCTGGCCAGACGCATAGCGCTCCTTGGCCTCGACGAGGGCGGCGGAGCTCGACGTGTTCATACGGACATCAGGCATGGCGGTTCCTTCCCCGGCGGGCGGCGCCCGCGCGGCGCCCCTGTTCGATGATGACAAGCCGGCCGCGCGGCTGCAAGAATGTCGTCTCTGGCGGCTGATCGGAGGGACGAGGTCATGGCACTCAGCAACGAGCGCGTCGCATGGTTCAACGGCAAGATAATGCCCGAGAGCGAGGTCGTCGTTCCGTTCCGCGATTCGAGCTGGACCTATGGCGACGGCGTCTTCGACATGACGCGCACCTTCAACGGCAAGGCCTTCCGCCTCAAGGAGCACATCCAGCGGTTGTTTCACTCGCTGCGCTACACCGGCATCGATCCCGGCCTCAGCCAGGCGGAGATGATCGCCATCAGCGAGGACGTGCTCGAGCATAACCGCCATCTCCTCGGCAAGGGCGACGATTTCTGGCTCGGCCAGCGCGTCAGCCGCGGCGTCAAGAAGGTCGAAGGTGACAATTGGGATCATTACGGCCCCAACGTCATCGTCGAATGCATGCCGCTGCCCTTGAGGGAGCGCGCCTCGCTGTTCCGCGACGGCATCGACGTCATCGTGCCCTCGGTGCGCCGCGTGCCGCCGGACTCGCTGACGCCGCGCGCCAAGACGCACAATTATCTCAACCTCATCATGGCCGACCGCGAGGTCCGGGCCCGCGATCCCAAGGCCTGGGCGGTGCTGCTCGACGTCAACGGCAATCTCTGCGAAGGGCTCGGCAGCAACATCTTCGTCATCCGCGACGGCAAGCTGCGCACGCCGAAGGAGCGCTACGTGCTGCCCGGCATCAGCCGCCAGGCGACGATCGATCTCGCCGCGGAGCTCAAGATCCCCTTTGCCGAGGACGACATCGATCTCTACGACGCCTATACCGCCGATGAGATCTTCCTGACCTCGACCAGTCTCTGCATCTGCGGCGTGCGCAGCCTCAACGGCAACAAGCCGGCCGCCGGCGCCGTGCCGGGGCCGATCACCGCGAAGCTGATGAAGGCTTACGAGACATATGTCGGCTGCGACTACGTGCAGCAATATCTCGACCGGCTGGAGAGCTGAGGGCGCCGCCGCGTGACCTTCTCGATCCTCGGTCGCTGTCCGCGCAGCGGCGAGTTCGGCTGCGCCCTGGCGACGTCGAGCATGGCGGTCGGCGCGCGCTGCCATTTCGTCGCGCCCGGATTCGGCGCCGTGCTGTCGCAGGCGCGCTCCGACCCGGTGCTTGGGATGCTCGGTCTTGCTCGGTTGACGGCCGGACGCTCGGCGGCGAAAGCGCTTGCCGACATGATCGCGGCGACGCCGCACGCCGCCTGGCGCCAGCTCGCCGTGGTCGACGCAACAGGGCGGATCGCCGAGTTTACCGGCACCAAGGTGTCGGCACCCAAGGCGGCGGTGGTCGGCGAGGGCGCCGTCGCCCTCGGCAATGCCGTCGCCAACGACCGCGTCGTCGCCGCCATCCTCGCCGGTTTCGCCGCGCGGCCGGAGAGGCCGCTCGCCGACCGCCTGATTGCGGCGCTCGAAGCCGGACTCGAAGCTGGCGGCGAGCTCGAGCCTTTGCGCTCTGCGGCGCTGCGCATTGCGCGCCCGGGCGTGCCGTTCACCCCGATCGACCTTCGCATCGACCTCTCGGAGACGCCGATCGCCGAGCTCCGTCGCTATTGGACCTTGTGGGCGCCGATGGCGGATGGCTATGTCGAGCGTGCCGTGCGGCCCGACAGCGCCCCCTCGACCGAGACGATCGAGCGACCGGGATGACCGGTTCTCGCCGGATCGTGATCTTGTGTTGATGGCGTTTGCAACCCTCCTGTCCTATCTACACCGCCATGATCCGACGCAAGCGACCCTGGTGCGACAATAGCGGTCGCCTTTCTCTCCTGAAGCTCGCGGTCTTCATCGCCCTCTTCCTACCAGGGGCGCGGACGGTGCTGTCCTATCCGCTCGACGCGCTCGGCGCCCGGCCACTCAACGAGGCGATCCATCAATTCGGCCTCTGGGGCTTCCGGTTCCTGCTCATCTCGCTGACCATCACCCCGGCCAGCCAGGTCCTGCAATTCCCGCGCCTCATCCTCGTTCGCCGCATGATCGGCGTCGCCGCCGCCGCCTATATCGCCATCCATTTCTCGCTCTATGTCGGCGATCAGATGTTCGACCTCGCCAAGGTGGCGAGCGAGGTCGTGCTGCGCATCTATCTCACCATCGGCTTCGTCGCGCTGCTCGGCCTCGCCGCGCTCGCGGCGACCTCGACCGATGCGATGGTCCGTCGCCTCGGTGGACGACGCTGGAGCCGCCTGCACCAGACCGTCTACGTCATCGCCATCCTCGCCGCGATCCACTATTTCATGCAGCGCAAGCTCGAGGTCTACGAGCCGACGGTGACGGCCGGTCTGCTGCTCTGGCTGCTCTCCTATCGGCTGGTTCTGCGCGTCGGGAGCGCGCGGCGCCGCCTGCAGGTCTGGGCCATCTTCCTGCTCGGCGCTGCTGCGGGACTCGCCACCGCTGCCGGCGAGGCGGTCTATTTCCGGCTCGTCATGGGCGTCGACCCGGCGCTGATCCTGTCGGCCAACCTGACGCTCGATGTCGGGCTCAGGCCGGGCTGGGTGGTCTTCGCCATCGGCCTGGCGATGACGGCGCTCGCGGCCGGGCGCGATCTCGCCAAGCGGCAGCCGGCGCGGCTGCGCCCGGCGTAATCCTCAGGTGCCGGGTTCAGCGCGCTGCCGCTGCCCGGACCGCGGCTCGGATATGGTCGGGCGTCAGGCCGCAGCAGCCTCCGATGATCTGGACGCCCGATGCGATCCACTCGCGGCAGAACGCCTCGAAGCGCTGCGGCGCAACGACGTCGACGAAGCGCCAGTCGGGCATCTCGAAATAGCCGGAATCGGGATAGGCCATGAGCGGGCCGGCGAAATCCCGCCGGACGGCAGCGAGCGCGTCGGCCATCACCTCGGCGCCGGTATGCATGATCCCCGCCGCGTCGATGCCGGCTTGCGGAATGAGCGCGGTCACCGCCGAGAGCGCCAGCTCTTCCGTCTGCAGGAAGCTGAGGACCTGCCCATCCCGCCCGCGCCGGGCGCTGGCGCCGAACCAGATCGGCAGCTTGGTCGATCGCGCTGCCTCGAGCGCCAGGCGGATGCGGCCAGGATGGTACATCATCTCGAGCAGGATCAGCTCGCATCCACCGCCGACCAGGATCTGAGCGAGCTCGTGAAACGCATCCTCGATCTCGGTATCGGGCGGCAGCCGCGCGGGATCCGCCGCCGCGGTCCCGACGGGCAGCGGGACCATGTGCGAGAGCGAGCCGGCGACGACGATTCGCGCGCCGTCCGGCGCCGTGTCGCGGGCGCGCACGGCGGCCGCGACGGCGCGCTGGTTGATCTCGCGTACATGCTCGGCGAGCCCGGCCTTGGCGAGCATCAGGCGCGAGGAGGCGAAGGTATTGGCCGTGATCACGTCGGCGCCGGCGGCGATATAGTCGGCGTGGATAGCGCTCAGCAGCTTTTCGTTGTCGAGCGTCGCCGGCCCGCACCAGGCCGCCGGATCCATCGGCGCGCCGCGGCGTTGCAACTCCGTGCCGGTCGGACCGTCGAGGATGACGACATCGCCGTTAGCGAGGCGCGTCTTGAGTCGTGCGTATGACATGGTGGGTTCCTACCGCTGCGCCGACTGGATCGCCCGCCATACTCGCTCGGGCGTTGCCGGCATGTCGAGATGGTCTATGCCGAGCGGGGCGAGCGCATCGGCGATCGCGTTCATGATGGCGGGCAGGGCGCCGACCGCTCCGGCCTCGCCGGCGCCCTTGACGCCGAGCGGGTTGCTCGCCGTCAGCACCTCGTTGGCGGCGGCTTCGATATCGGGAATGTCGCTGGCGCGCGGCATGGCGTAATCCATGAACGAGCCGGAGAGCAGCTGGCCGCCGTCGCGGTCGTAGACGACCTCCTCGAGCAGCGCCTGGCCGAGTCCCTGGGCGATGCCGCCATGGATCTGCCCCTTGACCAGCATCGGGTTGAGCATGCGGCCGACATCGTCGACGACCCAATAGCCGGTCACGGCGACCTTGCCGGTATCGCGGTCGATCTCGACCTCGCTGACATGGCAGCCATTGGGGAAGGTCGCTTTGTCGGGCGCCACGATGGCGGCGCCGCTGAGGCCGAGATCCATGCCCGGCGGCAGGCGGGCAGGCATGAAGGAAGCTTTGGCGACCTCGCCGAGGGCGATCGTGCGGTCGGTGCCGGCGACGGTGAAGCTGCCCTCGGCGAATTCGATATCCAGCGGCGAGGCTTCGAGGAGATGCGCCGCGATCGCCTTCGCCTTGTCGACGATGCGGGCGGCGGCATGGACGAGCGCCATCGAGCCGACCGTCGCCGAGCGCGAGCCGAACGTGCCCTTGCCGTGATAGACCTGATCGGTGTCGCCATAGACGACGCGCACACGCTCGGGCGGAACGCCGAGCGCGTGATTGACGACCTGGGCGAAGGCCGTCTCGAGCCCCTGGCCGTGCGAGTGCGAGCCGACGAGGACGAGAACGTTGCCGCCGGGGTCGAAGCGAATCTCGGCGCCTTCCTCCATCGGCCGGTCGGCGGGGCCGCCGGCGATCTCGATGACGCTGGCGATGCCGATGCCGCGCAGCTTTCCCTTTGGCAACGCCACCGCTCGCCGTGCCTCGAAACCGGCCCAGTCGGCCATGGCGAGCACAGCCTCCATGTTCTTCTCGAACTCACCGCTGTCATAGGTGAAGACGAGGCCGGTCTTGAACGGCATCGAATCCGCTGGAATGAGGTTGCGGCGGCGCAGCTCGGCGCGGTCGATGCCGAGCTTGCGCGCGGCGATGTCGATGACGCGCTCGACGGCGTAGGAGGCCTCGGGCCGTCCGGCGCCGCGATAGGGTGCCGTCGGGTTGGTATTGCTGAAGATTCCGGTGACGGTGGCGAGGATATGCGGCGTGCGGTAGGTGCCGGCGAGGCCGCCGAGATTGCCGGTCCCGCAATGGATGCCCATCATCGCCAGCGTGGCGCCGAGATTGATGGTCGTGGCGACCTTGAGGGCGAGGAAATTGCCGCCGGCATCGAGCGCCAGCGCGACGCGCGAGACGTTGTCGCGGGCGTGGAAATCCGACAGCAGCGACTCGCCGCGCTCGGCCTGCCAGCGCACCGGGCGACCGATGCGGCGCGACGCCCACAGCACCAGCGCCCATTCGGGATAGGCGCCGCCCTTCATGCCGAAGGCGCCGCCGACATCGGGCGAGACGACGCGCAGCCGATCCTGGGAGATCTTGAGGATCGAATCGGCGAGCTCGCCGCGCAGCGTATGCGGCGCCTGCGCGCCGACATAGAGCGTGTAGCGCCCGTCGCGCGCCTCGTAGCTGCCGATAGCGTTGCGCATCTCCATCGAATTGGTCGAGACGCGGCTCACCGTGAAATCGAGCTCGGCGACATGGGCGGCGCCGGCGAAGGCGGCATCGACCGCCGCCTTGTCGCCGATCTCGTAGACGAAGCAGACATTGTCGGGCACCTCGTCCCACACGGCGGGAGCGCCCGGCTTAGCCGCTTCTGCCGTGGCCGTCACCGATGGCAGCGCCTCGTAGTCGATCTCGATCAGCTCGGCGGCGTCCTTCGCGGCGGCGAGGCTCTCGGCGACGATCGCGGCGACGGCGTCGCCGACGCGGCGCACGCGGTCGAGCGCGAGCACACGAAAGGGCGGCACGAAATTCGGCCGCCCGTCCGGCCGCGGGCGCGCCACCCGCGAGGTGAAGGTGCCGAGCCCATCCGCTTCCGCGTCCTGTCCGGTGAGGATTGCGATCACGCCTGATGCCGCCAGCGCCGCGGTGGTGTCAAGGGCGCGGATGCGCGCCGCTGCATGGGGCGAGCGCAGGACGTAGAGCGACGCTTGGCGCGGCAGCACGATATCGTCGGTATAGCGACCGCGCCCGCGCAGCAGACGATGATCCTCGCTGCGCGGGAGCGACTGACCTATGCCGTATTCACGCATGCGTTACTCCTGGATTAACCCTCTCCCCTTGCGGGAGAGGGATACCGCTGCGTTCGTCCCGCCCTGACATTGACAAGCGATCGAACGCGCAGGAACTATTCCAGACTATGTCAGGGAGGAACAATGCCGATGTCGAGATGTCTTGCCGCCGCGGCCGCCGTGATGGCTCTGGCGATTTTGCCTGCCCGTGCCGAGCCGCTCAAGATCCGCGCCGGCTGGGCGGTGGTGCCGGCGCAGCTCACCTCGATCGTCTTCGAAAAGAAGGACATCCTCAAGCATTACGGCACGTCCTACACCTTCGAGCCGATCCGCTTCCGCGGCAGCGCGCCGCAGATCACCGCGCTGGCCGCCGGCGAGATCGACATCGCCGCCTTCGCCTTCTCGACCTTCGGCCTCGCCGTCCAGAACGCCAAGATGGAGGATATCCGCGTCATTGGCGACCTCTACCAGGACGGCATTCCGGGCTACTACACCAGCCAGTACGTTGTGCGCGCCGATTCGCCGATCAAGACGATCGAGGATCTCAAGGGCAAGGTGCTCGCCTCGAACGGCATCGGCGGCGCCATCGACATGGCGATGCGCAAGATGCTCAAGGATCACGGTCTCGAGGAGAAGCGCGACTACAGCATCGTCGAGATCCAGTTCCCCAACATGATCGCGACGCTCGAGGAGAAGAAGGTCGATCTCGCCGGGCTGGTCACGCCCTTCTCGATCGAGGCCGAGAAGAAGGGCCTGTCGCGCACCCTCTTCACCATCAAGGATGCGATGGGCGAGACGCAGACCACCCTGATGGCGGCGCGCAAGCCCTTCATCGACAAGAACCGCGCCGCCCTCGTCGATTTCTTCGAGGACGTGCAGCGCGCGACGCGCTGGTATCTCGACCCCGCCAATCACAATTCGGTGGTCGACATCATCGCCAAGTTCACCAAGCAGCCGAAGGCCGAGTTCGCCGACTGGGTCTTCACCAAGGACGACTACTACCACGATCCCGACGCGCGGCCGAACCTCACGGCGTTGCAGAGCAATCTGAAGGACCAGAAGGCGCTCGACTTCCTCAAGATCGACATCGACGTGAGGAAATACGCCGATCTTTCCCTCGTCGACGAGGCGGCGAAACGGCCGCGCTGAGCCGCCGCGCCATGGACCGCAGAACGATTCTCGCCGGACTCGGCCTGGGCGCTGCCGGCATCGCCCCAGCCGCGGCGCAGGTCGCGACGCGTCTTGTAGCGGAGCGATTCGCGATGAGCCTCAGTGCCCATGACATCGATGCGTTCGCCGCCCTCTTCGACGACGGCTACATCAATCATCAGCTCAGCGCCGCGGCGCCGCCGCCGCAAGCCGGCCTCACCCCGAAACAGGCCACGGTCGCCTTCTTCGCCGCCCGCCTCAAGGGAATGCCGGATCTTGCCGTCGCCATCGAGACGCTGGTTGCCGAGGATGACCGCTGTGCCGCCAGTTTCGTCTATACCGGCACGCATCGAGGGGTGTTGCTCGGCGTCCCCGCCACCGGCAAGACTCTGCGCTTCACCTCCTGCGATATCTTCCGAGCCGCCGGCGGCAAGATCGTCGAGCATTGGGGCATGGGCGACATCGCCGGCGTTCTCGCCCAGATCAAGACCTGACGCTCAGAAGCTGATCCGAACGCCGCCAGGCTCAATCCTCGAAGACGAACAGTATCGGCACGTCGACGGCTGCGGCGACCGCGACGCCGCCGCGGGTCGCCGGGTTGAAGCGCCAGGCCTCAACGGCGTCGAGCGCCGCTTGGTCGAGCACCGGATGGCCGCTGCTCGACGCGACCACGACCGTCATCGCCGTGCCCGCCGGCGAGACGCTGACGCGCAGCACGACCCGACCTTCGAGATGGCGGCTCCGCGCCACCGGCGGATAGTCCGGCTTGCGATTGCCGGCGGCTGCGCCGACCGGCGTCGCTGGAATAAGCGGAAGCGCGGCCCGTTGCTCGGCGGGCGGCGGACTCGCGGCCTCCGACGCATCGCCGAGCGGCCCGGCGGCTGGCGGGCCAACCGGCACGTTCTCCGCGTGCTGGGCGATCACCGGCTGCGGCGGCAAAGGGTGCGCTGGCGCGTGCGCCCGCGCCGGCCGGCGGGGCGGTGTGCGGGGGAGGGGCGGCGTGACCGGTCGGGGCGGCGCTACGGCGACCGGCTCTGGCGCGTCCGGCGCCGCGCCGGGGGGCGGTGCCGGTACCGGGTCGGGTGTCTCGACCGCGGCGGCGTCGGTCGTCTCGCGGGGTGTCTCGGTCGGCATCGGGGGTGGTGGTGGCTCAGGCGCCGCGGCGACGGGCTCCGGCTCGACCTCGACCTCGACCGGCGGCTCCGGCTCGTTCGGCGGTGAGCTGACGGAGGGCGTGTCGACTGCCGAGGCGGCGACTGGTTCCGGCGACAGCTTCGGCGCCTCGAAGCTGAGCGTCACCGCGACGACCGGCAGCGGCTCCGGCAGGGGCGTCAGCGATACGTAGAGCAGAATCGCCGCCGCCAGGAGGGCATGCGTCGCTATTGCAGCGATCCAGGCGGCCGAGCGAAAGCGCGGCGAGCGCTCTTGCAGCTCGGCGTGCCACTGGCGAAAGGCGAGGGGGACCTCGCCGAGCGTCGC
>DATAQP010000259.1:0-3040 GCA_036264595.1 Allostellaceae bacterium | reverse complement strand
AGATGCTGCCCAAGATCGCCCATTACTGGCCGCGCGAGGCGGCGATCGCGCTGCTGCGCCAGGCCGGGCTCGAGGATGTTCGTGCCGCCTGGGTCAACGAGATGTCGTGGTCGGTGATCGGCCGCCGGCCCGCGTCGGGCGGATCATGAGCGGGCAGGCGGCGCGCGCGGATGGCGCCGCCCCCATCGTCCCGGCCGATCTTCTCCGGCTGCTGTGCTGTCCGGCGACCGGCAGCGCCTTGCACCAGAGCGGCGGGCTCCTGGTCAGCGCGGACGGCGCGCATCGCTATGCCGTTGCCGCCAACGGGATTCCGCTCTTCGCCGCCGCCTCCTGCTCCGTCGATGCGCAGGCGCAGCAGGCGCATTACGATACCATCGCCGGTGCCTATGTCGCCAATCTGCACTACACGCATACCGAAGAGTACACGGCCTATCTCGACCGCGCGTTGCTCGCGCTCGTCGCTGCTGGAACCCTGGGCACGGTGGCGGAGATCTGCTGCGGCCGCGGCGAGGCCTTCGCGCTGCTCGCCGACCGCGTGAGCCGCGGTGTCGGCGTCGATATCTCGCTCTCGATGCTCGAGGCGGCGAAGGACCATCATGCCGGCGAGCGCTTCTCCTTCGTCCAAGGCGACGCCACCAACCTGCCATTGGCCGATGGCAGCGTCGACGCCGTCTTCATGCTCGGCGGCATCCATCACGTCAACGATCGCCGCCGCCTGTTCGCCGAGATCGCGCGCATCCTGAAGCCCGGCGGCCGTTTCTATTTCCGCGAGCCGGTCAGCGATTTCTTCCTCTGGCGCTGGATCCGCGCCGTCGTCTACCGGCTGTCGCCGATCCTCGATCACGACACCGAGCGGCCGCTGCTCCACGGCGAGACGGTTCCGGTGCTGGCGGATAGCGGCCTCGAATGCCGGGTCTGGCGGACGCACGGCTTCCTCGGCTTCTGCCTCTTCATGAACAGCGACGTGCTGGTCTTCAACCGGCTCTTCCGCTTCATCCCCGGCATCCGCGGCATCACCCGCCTCTTCGCCTGGCTCGACGGCTGGACCTTGCGGCTGCCCTTGATGGCACGCGCCGGGCTGCAGGTCGTCGGCGTCGCGGTCAAGCCGCCGCGCACGCGGTAGAACGGCGAGAGCGCCGACTTGACCGCGCTCATCGCCTCCGCCGCAGGTGAAAATGCGCGCCGACCGAGGGCGGTCCCTCGCAGCCGACTTCGCCCTCCGCGATGAGAGCGATGAGATGCGAGAGGACCGAGCGCCCGGCGGCCGCCTGCAGCCGGGTGTCGAGTCCGACATAGATAGACTCGACGAGGGCAGGGATGGTCTCGTCGCCGGCGGCGAGACGCCGAAGGATCGCGGCAGAGCGTTCCCGGCGATGGGCGATGAAGGCGCGGACATGCGCCTTCGGATCGGTGATCGCCGGACCATGGGTCGGCCAGTAGACGGCATCGTCGCGGGACAGCAGCTTGTCGAGCGCGCGCAGATAAGACGCCATGTCGCCGTCGGGCGGCGCGATGACGCTGGTCGACCAGCCCATGACGTGATCGCCCGAGAACAGCACCCTCTCCTCTGCCAGCGCGAAGCATAGATGATTGGACGTGTGGCCGGGCGTATGCACCGCTTCCATCCGCCAGCCCTTGCCCTCGACGACGTCGCCGTCGCGCAAGGTGAGGTCGGGGACGAAGGCGCGATCGGCGCCTTCCTCGCTGCCGGCGCCCTCGCTGCGTGTCGCGCCGTGCGGTCCGAAGCCGAGCGTCGGCGCGCCGGTGGCGCGCTTCAGTGCCGCGGCGGCGGGTGAATGATCGAGATGGGTGTGGGTGACGAGGATATGGCTGACCGTCTCGCCGGTAAGCGAGGCAAGCAGCGCCTCGATGTGATCCGGCAGCGCCGGTCCGGGATCGATCACCGCGACGCTGCCGCGCCCGACGATATAGGTTCCGGTGCCCTTGAAGGTGAAGGGGCTGGGATTGCGGGCGACGACACGGCGGATCAGCGGCGACAGCGTCTCGGCGACCCCGTACTCGAAGGCGAAGTCGCGCAGGAAGGCGATTTCGGCCATCGTCTCAGTCATCCATCGCGTCAGGCACGCGGTATGTCGGCGGCGGCGAAGCGCGCGCCGCCATAGCCGGCCGCTTCCGGGATATGGACGAAGGGCCCGCCGGTGGTCTTCTCGATGACCGGGGTCACGGTGACGATCGGCGCGCCGCGCGCTGCTGCGAGCGCATCGGCGACCGTCGCGCTGCGGGCGAGCTTGAGGAGATTCATGCGCGTCGCGAAGACGAGCTTGATGCGCCCGGCATCGGCGCCGGCGAGTACCGAGGCTGGCGTCATCCACACCGCATCGACCGCCTCGCGCCCGTCATGGACGGCGATCTGATCGTGCACCGCGGGGGCGAGGAAGAAATGCGTGTCGAAGCGTTTCGGCCGATCGACCGGCGTAATCCAATGCGCGTAGGGCACGAGATCGTCGGTCGCGAGCTCCAGCTCCGCCGCCGCGACGAGAGCGGCGAATCCCGCATCGGACGCGCCGTGGCGGTCGAGCAGCGTGGCGAGGAGCGCGCCGGTCAGCAAAATGCCGCCACCGCGTGCCAGCAGGATGCCGCATTCCTCGAACGTCTCGCGGATGGCGGCGATGCGCAGGACCAGCGCGGCTTCGTCGAGAGCAGGGACGTCCGGGCAAAAGCCGATGAGGGCGGCGTCGACCGGGTCGACCTTGCCGCCCGGAAATACGAGCGCGCCGGCGGCGAAGCCCGCCTCCTCGTGGCGCGCGGTCATCAAGACTTCGAGCCCGGCGGCGCCGTCGCGCAGCAGCAGGAGCGTGGCGGCAGGGCGCGGCGCGACCGGCGGCGGATGGGCACTCATGCCGCAACGTTAATCGGCAAGCGGTGACAAGGGAACCATGTTATTGGCCTGTTTGGCCTGTCGCCGCCCGGCACGGGTGCAGAGCAGCAGCAGTATCGAGGCGGCAAGCGATACGCCGAGAGCGGCGACCAGCGCGGCGACGGCGCCGAACGGCTCGGCAAGAAGATGCAGCGTGAGGAC
>DATAQP010000221.1:0-7803 GCA_036264595.1 Allostellaceae bacterium | reverse complement strand
GGCGGAGGGTTAGAGGGGGCGACGACATTTGACTTCGATCTCCCGCTCCTTCCGACGTCATGGCCTCGTGCGATCCCGATCTACGGCCGTCGTCGGGCGCCCGGTGCCCCTACGCTCGTGGATGGGCGAAGAAGACCTTGTCGCTGATCCGCCAGGCGCCGTCGCGCTTGATCAGGACGAAGAAATCCGTGTAGCGGGTGCCGCGCCAGTTCTTGGCCTCGAGCCGCGCCATGCCGGCATTGCCGGCATAGTCGACGGCGACGATACGCGCCTCGAGATCGGGGACGGGGCCGCCCTTGTCGATGAGATCGCAGAATTCCTGCAACGGCCAGTCGACCGGCTTGCCGCCATAGGTGCCGCGCACGCGTGCTCCCTCAGCGAAGGCGAGGCGCATGAGGCTGCCCTTGCCGCTGCGCGCGCCGTCGATGTAGCGCTGCAAGGTCGCGGCGATCGCCTCCTGGGTGGCGAAGCTCTCGGTTTCCTCGTCCGGGGTCATGTCTCTCTCCTTCCTGGTTGAGGCGCCAGCATGGCATGGCGCCGCCTGGCATGTCCTTGCGAGTTGGACCCGAAAAGCCATAAATTCAGCGCGATGGCGCCTAAAATCGCCCTCAGATTGGATGAATATGCCAAAATCTGCGCTCGATTCGATCGACTGCCGGATCATCGCCGCGCTCCAGGAGGACGGCCGGCTGAGCAATGTCGAGCTCGCCCAGCGCGTCGGGCTGTCGCCGTCTCCCTGCCTGCGCCGGGTCGGAAGGCTGGAGCGCGAGGGTTATATCGAGGCCTATCGCGCCATGCTGGGTCGCAAGGCAGTCGGGCTCGGCCTCACCGTTCTCGTCGGCGTCAAGATCGAGGGCCATGCCGACGACCGCGCCACCGCATTCGAGGAGGCCGTCGTCGCCATGCCTGAAGTGATCGCCTGCCACATGGTCTCGGGCGAGGCCGACTATATGCTCGAGGTCGTCGTCGCCGATCTCGACCACTACCAGCGCTTCCTGCTCGGCACATTGCTCGAGCTCGCGATCATCAAGGAGGTGCGCAGCAACATCGCCATCCGGACGCTGAAAACGGCGGCGCCGCTGCCGCTCGATCATCTGTCGGCGGGGCAGTAGCTTTGCCGGCCCCCCTAACGTCGTCATGGCCTCTCGCGGTTTCTTTGAAACCGCTGGCGGCAGCAGGATCGCTCGCGATCCTGCGAGAGCCATCCACGACTTCCTCTGTGACCTCGCAGGGCGTGGATGCCTATCGCGGTTTCTACGAAACCGCTGGCGGCAGGGGGAACTTCGTTCCCCCGAGAGCCCGGATCAAGTCCGGGCATGACGATCCGAGTTGTGGAAACGAGGACACAGGTTGAATATTGTGGATTAATCACAACTCCAGGCTTCAATTCCGTCGTCCATTGGCTTAGGGTCGGGGGCATGACCTCGCGGCAACTGAATCCCTCCGAGCGGCTCGACTGGCTCCGGCTGATCCGTAGCGAGAATGTCGGACCGGTCACCTTCTACCAGCTGTTGCGCCGCTTCGGCTCCGCCGCCGCCGCGCTCGAGGCGCTTCCCGGCCTTGCCAATCGCGGCGGGCGGCGGGCGCCGCTGACCCTGTTCCCGCGGGCCGCGGCGGAGCGCGAGCTGGCCGGGCTCGACCAGGCCGGCGCCGCGCTCCTCGCCTGGGGCGAGCCGGACTATCCTCCCGCCCTCGCGGCGGTCGACGACGCGCCGCCCCTACTCGCGGTCAAGGGTGACGCCGCGCTGCTCGGCGGCCGCGCCATCGCCGTGGTCGGCGCGCGCAACGCCTCGGCCAACGGGCGGCGCCTCGCCCGCGACCTCGCGAGCGAGCTCGGGCGCAACGGGCTCGTGGTTGCCTCTGGCCTGGCGCGCGGCATCGATGCGGCGGCGCATCTCGGCGCCCTGCCGACCGGCACAATCGCCGTCCTCGCCGGCGGCATCGATATCGTCTACCCGCCGGAGAACCAGGAGCTCTACGAGGCGATCGTCGCGCAAGGCGCGGTCGTCGCCGAGCCGGCGCTCGGCACGATACCGCAGGCGCGGCATTTCCCGCGCCGCAACCGCATCATCTCGGGCCTCTCGCTGGGCATTCTGGTGGTCGAGGCGGCCTCGCGCTCGGGCTCGCTGATCACCGCGCGCTTCGCCCTCGACCAGGGGCGCGAGGTCTTCGCCGTGCCGGGCTCGCCGCTCGATCCGCGCTGCCGCGGCACCAACGATCTCATCCGCAACGGCGCGACGCTGACCGAATCGGTCGACGACATCCTCCCGCAACTGCCAGGAGGAATCGCCGGTTCGGCGGGGCAAAGGACGGCGGCGACGGCGACCCCGTCCTGGGCGCCGGCACCAGCCGCCAGCGGCGGCGAAGCGCGGGATTCGGCGCAGGCGCAGATCGTCGAACGGCTGGGCCCGACACCGGTCGCGGTTGACGAACTCGTCCGGCAATGCCATGTCTCGCCGGCGACGGTGGTAACCGTCCTGCTCGAGCTGGAACTCGCCGGCCGGCTGGAACGCCACCCGGGCAACCAGGTGTCCCTAGTTTAGGTTCGCCCCGCAAGATACTGACCCTCCACAATTTTTTAGCGGTTTCATGAACGTCGTCGTCGTCGAATCACCGGCCAAAGCCAAAACCATCAACAAGTATCTCGGCAGCGATTACACCGTGCTGGCGAGCTACGGCCATGTCCGCGACCTGCCGTCCAAGGACGGCTCGGTGCTGCCGGACGACGATTTCTCGATGTCCTGGGAAGTCGACGATCGCGGCGAGAAGCGGATGAAGGAGATCGTCCGCGCCCTCAAGGGCGCCGATCACCTCTTCCTCGCCACCGACCCCGACCGCGAGGGCGAGGCAATCTCGTGGCATGTCAACGAGGAACTGCTGCGGCGCCATGCGCTGAAGGGCGTCGACGTCAAGCGCGTTGTCTTCAACGAGGTTACCAAGAACGCGGTGCTCGAGGCCTTCCGCCACCCGCGCGAGATCAACCGCGAGCTGGTCGAGGCCTATCTGGCGCGCCGCGCGCTCGATTATCTCGTCGGCTTCACCCTGTCGCCGGTGCTGTGGCGCAAGCTGCCGGGCAGCAAATCGGCCGGCCGCGTGCAATCGGTCGCGCTGCGCCTGATCTGCGAGCGCGAGGCCGAGATCGAGGCCTTCAAGCCGCGCGAATACTGGTCGATCGAGGTCGTCTTCCGCACCGCGGGCGGCCAGGAATTCACCGCCCGCCTCACCCATCTCGACGGCAAGAAGCTCGACAAATTCTCGCTGAGCAACGAGGGCGAGGCGCGCGCCGCCGCTTCTGCCATCGCCGCGATGCCGCAATTCGCGGTGATCGAGATCGAGCGACGCCAAGTCAAGCGCCACCCGCAACCGCCCTTCACTACCTCGACCCTGCAGCAGGAGGCTTCGCGCAAGCTCGGCTTCGGCGCCAGCCGGACGATGTCGCTCGCCCAGCGCCTCTACGAGGGCGTCGATATCGGCGGCGAGACGGTCGGCCTCATCACCTATATGCGGACAGACGGCGTCGATCTCTCGAACGATGCGCTGGTCGCCGCCAAGCAGCTGATCGTGCGCGACTATGGCAGCGAGTACGCGCCGCCCTCGCTGCGCATCTACAAGAACAAGGTCAAGAACGCGCAAGAGGCCCACGAGGCGATCCGCCCGACCAATCTCTTCGCCCGCCCGGAAACGGTGAGCAAGGCGCTCGAGGCCGATCAGTTCCGCCTCTACGAGCTGATCTGGAAGCGCACCCTCGCGAGCCAGATGGAATCCGCCATCCTCGACCAGGTCGCCATCGACATTGCCTCGGGCAACGGAAAGATTGTGCTGCGCGCCACCGGCTCGGTCGTCCAGTTCGATGGTTTCCTCAAGCTCTACCACGAGGATCGCGACGATCCCGACGAGGAGGAAGGCGAAGGCGGCCGCCTGCCGGCGATGAGCAAGGGCGAGGCGCTGAGGCGCGACGCGGTCAAGCCGGAGCAGCATTTCACCCAGCCGCTGCCGCGCTATTCCGAGGCCAGCCTGGTCAAGCGGCTCGAGGAGCTCGGCATCGGCCGGCCCTCGACCTATGCCTCGATCATTCAGGTGCTGCAGGACCGCGAATACGTCAAGATTGACAAGAAGCGCTTCGTGCCGGAAGACCGCGGTCGTCTCGTCACCGCCTTCCTCAGCAGCTTCTTCGACCGGCTGGTGCAATACAATTTCACCGCCGATCTCGAGAACCAGCTCGACGAGATCTCGGGCGGCCGCATCGATTGGAAGAAGGTGCTGCGCGAGTTCTGGGAGCAGTTCTCGCTGGCCATCGCCGGCACCAAGGAGCTGACGATCAGCCAGGTGATCGCGACGCTCGACGAGGAGCTCGGTCGCCATTTCTTCCCGGAAGATCCCAGTGGGGACCCGGGCGGCAAGGATCCGCGCCTCTGTCCCAGCTGTGCCGCCGGCCGGCTCAGCCTCAAGCTCGGCAAGTTCGGCGCCTTCATCGGCTGCTCGAATTATCCCGAATGCCGCTACACGCGGCCGCTCGGCATCGAGGGCGGCAACGGCGACGCCGACACGCTGGATAGCGGCCCCAAGCTGCTCGGCATCGATCCCGAGAGCAACCAGCCGGTCAACCTGCGCAAGGGACCCTATGGCGTCTATGTCCAGCTCGGCGAGGGCGAGAACGGCGCCAAGCCCAAGCGCGTCTCGCTGCCGCGCGGGGTCATTCCGGCCGATATCGATCTCGACACCGCCGTGCGGCTGCTTGCCCTGCCGCGCGATATCGGCAAGCACCCGGAAACCGGCGAGACGATCACCGCCGGGGTCGGCCGCTTCGGCCCCTATCTCAAGCACGGCAGCGCCTTCAAGTCGCTGGCCGCCGACGACGACGTGCTGACCATCGGGCTCAACCGCGCCGTCAGCCTGCTCGCCGAGCCGAGCAAGGGCCGCCAGGCGGCGCAGCCGCTGCGCACGGTAGGCCAACATCCCGATGACGGCGCGCCGATCCAGCTCTTCAAGGGACGCTACGGCCCCTATGTCAGCCATGACGGGCTGTTCGCCACCCTGCCTGGCTCGATCGAGCCCGAGAATTTGACCCTCGAAGCCGCCATCGAGCTGCTCAAGGCGCAGGAAGCCAAGGGCAAGAAGCGCAAGAGCCAGCGCGGCAAGAAGGCCCCAGCGAAGGCGAAGACGGCGAAAAAGACGTCAGGCGCGAAGGCGGACAGCGCCAAGCCCGGCAAGGGCGAGAGCAAGGCCGCTTCGCGCGCCAAGGCGAAGAAGAAACCGCCCGCCGGCAAGGCGGCGAAATCGGCCTGACGCGATGGCCAAGCGCGTCCGCAAGGGGCTCCCGACGCGCGAGGCGATCCTCGATTTCATCGCCAGCTCTCCGACGCCGGTCGGCAAGCGCGAGATCGCGCGCCAGTTCAAGGTTCATCCCGCCGATCGCGTCGCCCTCAAGGGGCTGATCAAGGAGATCGAGCGCGAGGGCGCGGTCGAGCGCGGCCCGAAGCGCCGCCTTGCCGCGATCGAGGTGCTGCCGGCGATCGCCGAGCTCGAGATATCCGATATCGATCTCGACGGCGAGGTCGCGGCACGACCGCTCGCCTGGCCGGAAGAGCGCGGCGCACCGCCGAAGATCTTCGTCGTCGAGAATCGGCTAGGCGCCGACGAGATCGGCCAACGCGTCGTCGCCCGCATCACGCGGCTCGAGGACGGCAGCTACGAGGCGCGTGTCGTCCGCCTGATCGCCGAGGGCCCGGCGCGCGTGCTCGGCGTCTTTCGCCGCGACGCCGGCACCGGTGGCCGCATCGAGCCGACCGATCGCCGCGCCAAGCTGGAGTATCGCGTCGCCGCCGGCGACCGAAACGATGGGCAGAGCGGTGAGCTCGTCCTCGCCGAGATCCTGCCGACGCGCCGGCTGGCGGCGCCGCAGGCGCGCATCGTCGAACGCCTCGGCGACACCGCCGAGCCGCGCACGATCAGCCTGATCGCCATCCACAGCAACGACATCCCGACCGAGTTCCCGCATGCCGCGCTCGCCCAGGCGGAAGCGGCGAAACCGGTCAAGCTCGGCAAGCGTACCGATCTGCGTGACGTCCCGCTGGTCACCATCGACGGCAGTGACGCGCGCGATTTCGACGACGCGGTCTGGGCCGCGCCCGATCCCGATCCCGCCAACAAGGGCGGGTGGCACATCATGGTCGCTATCGCCGACGTCTCCTGGTACGTGCGGCCCGGCGACGCGCTCGACAACGAGGCCGAGAAGCGCGGCAACTCCGTCTATTTTCCCGATCGCGTCGTGCCGATGCTGCCCGAGGCGCTGTCGAACGAGCTGTGCTCGCTGAAGCCCGACGTGCCGCGCGCCTGCCTCGCCGTCCATATGTGGCTCGATGCCGGGGGGCGTAAGACGCGCCACCGCTTCGTGCGCGGGCTGATGCGCTCGGCGGCGCGGCTGACCTACGAGCAGGTCCAGGCGGCGCGCGACGGCACGCCGGACGCGACGACGCGGAAGCTGCTTGACACCGTCGTGGCGCCGCTCTACGGCGCCTTCGCCGCACTCGACAAGGCGCGCGCCGAGCGCGGCACGCTCAATCTCGATCTGCCCGAGCGCCGCGTCCTTCTCGACGAGAGCGGGCGCGTCGCGCACATCGAGCGGCGCCAGCGCCTCGACAGCCACAGGCTGATCGAGGAATTCATGATCGCCGCCAACGTCGCCGCCGCCGAAACGCTGGAGAAGCAGCGCCAGTTCTGCATGTATCGCGTCCACGACGCGCCCGACCCGGCCAAGCTCGAGGCGCTGCGCAAGTTCCTCGAGGGGCTGGAGGGCATCGGGCTGCGCCTTGCCAAGGGCCAGGCGGTGCGGCCGCGCGACTTCAACCGGCTGCTGAGCCAGGCCGCCGGCACGCCCTATGCGGCGATGATCAACGACCTGGTGCTGCGCAGCCAGGCGCAGGCGGTCTACAGTCCGGAAAATCTCGGTCATTTCGGCCTGGCGCTGCGGCGCTACGCCCATTTCACCTCGCCGATCCGGCGCTATGCCGACCTTCTCGTCCACCGCGCCCTGGTCAGCGGCCACAACGAAGCCGGCGAGGAGTTCGGCGAGGGCGGCAGCAGCAAGCTGGCGCTTCCCGCCTTCGCTGCGATCGCCACCCATATCTCGCAGACCGAGCGGCGCGCCGCCGCCGCCGAGCGCAGCGCGATCGACCGCTATACCGCCGCCTATCTCTCGGCGCGGGTCGGCGCCAGCTTCGCCGGCCGCATCAACGGCGTCACCCGCTTCGGGCTCTTCATCACGCTGGAGGAAAGCGGTGCCGACGGGCTGGTGCCGATCGGCAGCCTGCCGGGCGATTATTATCACCACGAGGAGGCGCAGCATCGGCTGATCGGCCGCCGCTCCGGCCGTATCTATCGGCTCGGCGATCCCGTCACCGTGCGCCTCGCCGAGGCCAATCCGGTAACCGGCGGGCTCATCCTCAAGATCGTCGAGAACGAGGAGGACGGCGCCACCCGTCCCGGCCGCGGGGCGGGGCTGCGCCCTTCGCGGGGACGCGGCGGCAAGCCGGCGGCCGGCAAATCCGCCCGCGGCAAGCCGGAAGGACGGCGCCGCGGACGGCGCTAGGTCAGGGCGCCGGCCGCGCCGGTCCTCTGGCGACCCAGCGCCTGAGCGCGACGAGAGACCAGATCGCCTCGACGACGCCAAACGGCCAGGCGCCCTGAAGAAATCCATAAAGCGATCCCAGGGCGCAGGAGCCGGCGAAGCCGAGAACGAACCACCGGCTGCGATCCTCCAGCGCGTAGCACAGCAGCATGGCGGTCACCGCGAGCAGGCCGAAC
>DATAQP010000212.1:0-1861 GCA_036264595.1 Allostellaceae bacterium | reverse complement strand
CGGCAGACCATATTACGCTCGCTTTTGGGGGCATCACCGCGCTCAACGGGATCAGCGTCGAGATCCGGCGCTCCGAAATCCTGGCAATGATCGGGCCGAACGGCGCCGGCAAGACCTCGATGCTGAACGTCATCAACGGCTTCTACCACCCGCAGCGCGGCACCGTGACGTTCAAGGGCGAGACCCGCCGGCAGATGCGGCCGCACCGCGCCGCGGCCCAGGGCATCGCCCGCACCTTCCAGAACGTCGCGCTCTTCAAGGGCATGACGACGCTCGACAACATCATGGCCGGGCGCCTGCAGCGGATGAAGCGCGGCGTGCTGTGGCAGGCGCTCTATCTCGGCCCGGCGCGCCGCGAGGAGATGGCGCACCGCGCCATCGTCGAGCGCATCATCGACTTCCTCGAGATCCAGGCGATCCGCAAGGTCCCCGTCGGCAAGCTGCCCTATGGGCTGCAGAAGCGCGTCGAGCTGGCGCGCGCCCTCGCCATGGAGCCCGAGCTCCTGCTGCTCGACGAGCCGATGGCCGGGATGAATGTCGAGGAGAAGGAGGACATGTGCCGCTTCATCCTCGACGTCAATGACGAGTTCGGCACGACGATCGCCCTCATCGAGCACGACATGGGCGTGGTCATGGACATCTCGGACCGCGTCATCGTCCTCGATTACGGCCGCAAGATCGCCGACGGCACGCCCGACGCGGTGCGCGGCGACCAGCTTGTCATCGACGCCTATCTCGGGGTCGCCCATGCGTGAGCGGGAAATGCGCTGCATCGACGGTGTGCGTCCTTCGAGACGGCGCTGCGCGCCTCCTCAGGATGAGGGCCGATTGAATGTGGCAGTCCAGACCAACCTCATCCTGAGGAGCGCTCGCAGAGCGCGTCTCGAAGGACGCATGTTGTCGAGCCAAGGCACCTGATCATGGAATTCCTCGAGGCGGTCTTCGTCACCCCCTTCGCCAGCATCGCCGACAATCCCGAGTTCCTCCTCGAGGTGATCATCGGCGGGCTGCTCACCGGCGTGATGTACTCGCTCGTCGCCCTCGGCTTCGTGCTGATCTACAAGGCCTCGGGCGTGTTCAACTTCGCGCAGGGCGTCATGGTGCTGTTCGCGGCGCTCACCTTCGTCGGGCTGATCAATCTCGGCCTGCCCATCTGGGCGGCGCTGATCGCCACCATTGCGGTGATGATCGCCCTCGCCTTCGGCATCGAACGCGTCGTGCTGCGCCCGCTGGTCAACCAGCCGCAGATCATCCTGTTCATGGCGACCATCGGCATCACCTTCTTTCTCACCGGCTTCGGCCAGCTCGTCTGGGGCAGCGACATCAAGGTCCTCGATATCGGCATCCCCAAGGAGCCGATCATCATTGGCGGTATCCTGATCAACGAGTTCGACCTCGTTGCTGCCGCCGTCGCCGGCTCGCTCGTCGTGGCGCTCGCCATCTTCTTTCAGAAGACGACGGTCGGCCGCGCCCTGCGCGCCGTCGCCGACGACCACCAGGCGGCACTCAGCGTCGGCATCCCGCTCAAGACCATCTGGGTCATCGTGTGGTCGGTCGCCGGCATCGTCGGCCTCGTCACCGGCATCATGTGGGGGAGCAATCTCGGGGTGCAGTTCTCGCTCTCGCTGGTCGCCTTGAAGGCGCTGCCCGTCCTCATCCTCGGCGGCTTCACCTCGATCCCCGGCGCCATCGTCGGCGGCCTCATCGTCGGCGCCGGCGAGAAGGTCGCCGAGGTGTTCTGGGGGCCCGCCTTCGGCGGCGCCATCGAGGACTGGTTCGCCTACATGCTGGCGCTGATTTTCCTGCTGTTCCGGCCGCAGGGATTGTTCGGCGAGCGCATCATCGAGCGGGTGTAAGAGAT
>DATAQP010000207.1:0-10287 GCA_036264595.1 Allostellaceae bacterium | reverse complement strand
CGGCAGACCGGCCATCGTGCTAGCCCCGCCTGCGCGGTGCATAGCCGCGGCTCAGCATCCGCCGCGGCCGCTCGAGGGTTGTCGTTCCTTCTCCCTCTCCCTTCCGGAGAGGGTCGGGGTGAGGTTGGCGACAAAGGGCCGGCTGATTGCCATCGAGATCGATCCCACATGCGCCGGCGATCACCGACAAGACGCCTTCGATGTTCTCATTGACCTCGTCGTTCCAAAATCGAATGATGCGCCAACCGCGTGAATCCAGCCACGCGGTCCTTCGATCACCCCAACCACTGACGACGCGTGCTGCCCGCCATCGAGCTCGATGACGAGCGCGTGGTCCGCGCAAACGAAATCCGCAACGAAGTGACTGAGTGGAACCTGGCGGCGGAACTTCAATCCAAGCAAGCCCCGGTTGCGCAACCGAGACCAGAGGCGCCTCTCCTCCGTAAGGTTTGCGCGTAGACGGCGCGCCGTGGCAGTAGCCATGCGCCAAGCTACAAGGAAGACCGATGAGCGTCACGCGGGATACGCTGTCGCGGCTCCTATACTCTCACCCCGACCCTCTCCCGGAGGGAGAGGGGGAAGGCGCAGTGTCGAGGCTAAACCGCGGCGCGGATCGCGGCCTCCTTCACCTTGTCGCCGACATGCGATTCGAATTGCTTGAAATTGCCCTCGAAGCGCTTTGCAACTTCGCGCGCCATCTCGTCATAGCCGTTCTTGTCCGACCATGTGTTGCGGGCGTCGAGCACCTCGGGCGGAACCTCGGCGCAGCTCTCCGGCACGTAAAGGCCGAAATGACGCTCCTGGCGCACCGGCGCCTGGCCGAGCGTGCCATCGAGCGCGGCGCGCACCAGCGCGCGGGTATGGGCGATCGCCATGCGCTGGCCGGTGCCATAGGCGCCGCCCGACCAGCCGGTATTGACCAGCCAGCATTGCGCCTTGTGGCGGCTGATCCGCTCGCCCAGCATCTTGGCGTAGACGGTAGGATGGCGCGGCATGAAGGGGGCGCCGAAGCAGGTCGAGAAGGTCGCCTGCGGCGCATTGCCCAGGCCCTTCTCGGTGCCGGCCACGCGGGCGGTATAGCCGGAGAGGAAGTGGTACATCGCCTGCTCGGGGGTCAGCCGCGAGATCGGCGGCAGCACGCCGAAGGCGTCGGCCGTCAGCATGATCACCGTGTCGGGATGGCCGGTCATCCCGGTGGCGCTGGCGTTGGGGATGAAATCGAGCGGGTAGGAGGCGCGCGTGTTCTCGGTCAGGCTGGCATCATCGACGTCGGGAATGCGCTCGCGCGGATCGAGCACGACATTCTCGAGCACGGTGCCGAAGCGGCGGATGGTGGCATAGATCTCCGGCTCGGCGGTCGGCGACAGGCGGATCACCTTGGCGTAGCAGCCGCCCTCGAAATTGAACACGCCGTTCGGGCTCCAGCCGTGCTCGTCGTCGCCGATCAGCGTGCGGCTGCCATCGGCCGACAAGGTCGTCTTGCCGGTGCCGGAGAGGCCGAAGAAGATCGCGGCATCGCCGCGCGGACCGACATTGGCCGAGCAATGCATCGGCAGCACGTCGCGCGGCGGCAGCAGGAAATTGAGCAGGCCAAAGACCGATTTCTTGACCTCGCCGGCATAGGAGGTGCCGCCGATCAGGGCGATCTTCTTGGCGAAATTGACGAAGATGAAGGTCTCGGAATTGATCCCGTCACGCTCTGGCGAGGCCTTCATCTCAGGGGCATGCAGGATGGTGAAGCCGGGGCGGAAATCCGCCAGATCGGCGGGTGTCGGGCGGATGAACATGTTGCGCGCGAACAGCGTGTGCCAGGCGCTCTCGCTGACCAGCCGCACCGGCAGGCGATATTCGGGGTCGGCGCCGCAGAAGACGTCCTGCACGAAGGTCTCGCGGCCCTGGAAATAGCCGAGCATGCGCTCGTGCATGCGGTCGAACACCGCCGCGGAGACCGGCCGATTGATGTCGCCCCAGGCGATATCGCCTTTGCTCGACGCCTCCTCGACGATGTACTTGTCCTTGACCGAGCGGCCGGTATGGATGCCGGTATTGGCGACGAAGCTGCCGCCGGCGCCGAGCTGCCCCTCGCGGCGCCGGATCGCATGCTCGTAGAGCAGCGGAACCGACAGGTTCCAATGCACCGCGCCGAGATTGCGCAGCAAGTGCTGGTCGAGCCCGAAATTGCTGCTGATACCGGATACGGCCGAATTGGCGCGTCCCGAATCTTGCCGCCCTGAATCTGGCCGCCCTGAATCTGGCACTGAAAGGTCCCTTCGCCGAGCCGATAAACTGCAGTGTCAGCTACCATGGGTCCGGCGCGCCCGCAACCGGGCGGCAACGCAACTGCGAAAGGAAACCCGGGTTGGCGCTGTGATCGTTTTGGGGCCGCGCGCGACCGCGTCGTGGTTAACCCGCGCGCGCCGTCGCTTCGAGCCGGGCGAAGGCCGCGCGGGCCGCGGCGGCGTCGCCCACCGGGGCGGAGAAATCGAGCCGTGCGACCATGCCGGCGCGGCGCAAATCGAGCCCCTCGGCGTCGATTCCGGTGAGGCGCCACCCCTCGCCCTTGCGGCCGAGCAGGGCGCCGGGATCGCCTTCATTCAGCTCGTCCACCAGCGCCGCCTCGTCTGCGGCGAGCGCGGCGATCCCGGGCGGCAGCAGGTCTTCGGCGGCGATCCAGTCGATGCGGCCGAAGCCGGCGACGAGATGGGCGCGCTCGACCGCCACCCGGTAGAGGTGGAAATCGGCGAAAGCGGCATAGCCGGCCGCCGACGGGTGGCGGGAGAGGTAGCGCGCACGCAGAGCGGCATCATCGCTGCGCTCGGCCCGCCCGAGAATGGTCACGCGTGGCCCGGTGAGCGGCTCGTCGAGCGCCTCGGTGCCGTCGAGCAGCAGGGCGACGCGCGGATCGCCGGCGATGTTGATGGTGTGCTGGGCGAGGTCGGAGATAAGCAGCAGCGGCGCGCCGTCCGCCGCCGTCGCCACCAAGACCAACGAGGCGTAGGGCGCACCCGCCAGCGAGGTAGCCAGCGTCGCGCGGTCGCGGCTGCGCAGCAGCGCTCGCGCCGTTGCGGCCGGAGGGACGGAGGGCTCGGTCATCGCGTCTCCATAGGCGCCGAGGCGGCCAGCGGTCAAGCCGCGCCCGCGCCGCGCAGGACTGCGACACGGTGCCGCCCTCGGTGCACGCTTTTCCGCTTCATCTTCGCCCTAAACGCGCCATATTGAACGGCAAGATTGCGCGACCGAGCCGAGAGGCACGCCAATTCGGCGCCACCGCGGTGTCGAGCGGGTCGCGCGCTGCGGGAAGGATATTCGTGCCCAACACCATCGCCCTGGTCGACGACGACCGCAACATCCTGACCTCGGTGTCGATCGCGCTCGAGGCCGAGGGATTCACCGTACGCTGCTACGGCGACGGCGCCGAGGCGCTGCGCGCGATCGGTGCGCAGCCCGTCGATCTCGCCATACTCGACATCAAGATGCCGCGCATGGACGGCATGGAGCTCTTGACCCAGCTGCGCAAGACGACGGCGATGCCGATCATCTTCCTAACCTCGAAGGACGACGAGGTCGACGAGCTGCTCGGCCTGCGCATGGGCGCCGACGACTACATCAAGAAGCCGTTCTCGCAGCGCCTGCTGATCGAACGCATCCGCACCCTGCTGCGGCGCGGCGAGCTGGCGCGCGACAAGAATCCGGGCGATGCCGAGCCGATGATCCAGCGCGGCGATCTCGTCCTCGATCCCGGGCGCCATCTCTGCACCTGGCGCGGCCGGCCGGTCGAGCTGACGGTCACCGAGTTCCTCATCCTCAAATCGCTGGCAACGCGCCAGGGCCACGTCAAGAGCCGCGACCAGCTGATGGACGCCGCCTATGGCGAGCATATCTATGTAGACGACCGGACGATCGACAGCCACATCAAGCGGCTGCGCAAGAAGTTCAAGGTCGTCGACGGCGAGTTCGCCCAGATCGAGACGCTCTATGGCGTTGGATACCGGTACCGCGATCGTTAGCGCCACCCGTTCCGCACCCGCCGCGTCGCCGGCGCTCGGCGGGGCGGCGCGCGCGGCCGGCGCGGCCGCTCCGTCCGGCGCGCAGCAGCGGCCGCGCCGCCGCTTCTCGCCGCTCACCCTGCGCATTCTCGCGGTCAACGTTCTCGCTTTGGCACTGCTCGGCATCGGCCTGCTGTTTCTCGGCGAATATGAATCGAGCCTGATCGACACCGAGCTGCTGGCCCTGAAGACGCAGGGCGAGATCTTCGCCGCGGCGCTCGGCGAGGGTGCGGTGATCGACTCGGTCGCCGAGGGCGAGGAGCTGATTCCCGAGCTCGGCCGCCAGATGATGCGTCGCCTGGTCGAGCCGACGCGCACCCGCGCCCGCCTGTTCGACGCAAGCGGCAATCTCGTCGCCGACAGCCGCGTCCTGAGCGGCCCGGGCGGCATCGTGCAGATCCGCGAATTGCCGCCGCCCGAGGCGCGCGGCCTGTTCGGCCGCATCGCCGACAAGCTCTACGACTGGATCGTCGGCCGCCTGCCGAGCCATGCCGAGTGGCCGGAATATCGCGACAGCCCGACCACCAAGGCGGCCGATTATCCCGAGGTCGGCCGCGCCCTTGCCGGCGACAGCGCCAAGGCGGTCCGCCGCGACCGCGGCACTGGCGGGCTGCAGCTTTCGGTCGCCGTGCCGGTCCAGCGCTACAAGCAGGTCCTCGGCGCCGTCCTCCTCTCGGTCGGCAGCGGCGATCTCGAGCGCGCGGTGCGCGCCGTGCGTCTCGACATCCTCAAGGCCTTCCTCTTCGCGCTCTGCGTCACCGTGCTGCTATCGATCTACCTCGCTGGCACGATCGCGCGGCCGGTGCGCCGTCTCGCCACCGCCGCCGACCGGGTTCGGCGCGGCCTCGGACGCGAGGTTGTCATCCCCGATTTCAGCCGCCGCGGCGACGAGATCGGCGATCTCTCCAGCGCCTTGCGCGAGATGACCGGCGTGCTGTGGCAGCGCATGGACGCGATCGACCGCTTCGCCGCCGACGTCGCGCACGAGATCAAGAATCCGCTGACCTCTTTGCGCAGCGCGGTCGAGACCGCCAGCCGCATCGAGGACCCGGTGAAGCAGCGCCGTCTGCTCGCCATCATCCTCGAGGACGTCCAGCGCCTCGACCGGCTGATCAGCGACATCTCCGACGCCTCGCGCCTCGATGCCGAGCTGAGCCGCCACGAGCACGAGCCGGTCGCGCTCGATCGCATGCTCGCGACGCTGGTCGAGCTGCATGAGGCGACAGCGACCGAGGGCGCGCCGCATCTGCGCCTGATGATTCCGGGCAACGCGCGTCCCTCCGATTTCGTCGTTCCCGGGATCGAGGACCGCCTCGTCCAGGTGCTACGCAACCTCATCGCCAACGCGATCTCGTTCTCCCCGCCCGGCGGCACCATCGGCCTTGCCGTACAGCGCGACCAAAACACCGTCGTGGTGACCGTCGACGACGAAGGTCCCGGCATTCCCGACGCCAAACTCGCGGCGATCTTCGACCGTTTCTACAGCGAGCGGCCGGCCGGCGAGAAATTCGGCACCCATTCCGGGCTCGGCCTGTCGATCTCGAAGCAGATCATCGAAGCGCATCGCGGCGTCATCCGCGCCGAGAACCGCCATGCGGCCGGCGGCGCCATCATCGGCGCCCGCTTCATCGTCCGCCTGCCCGCAGCTTGAACCGCGCGACGGCATGACTACCTGTCGTTAACCGACACTTTGCGAGCACTCTTGCCGACCACGGGTCGTCGGCCTTAAATGGCCGTCCCGGAGCGGCCCATGGCAACCCTGTGAACACCGACAAATCCTGTTGCGCCGCGCCGTCCGGTCATGCGGATAATCATTGCTCGATTGCGCACCCCCGGCGGTTGTGAACCAGAGATGCAGATGATCCGGGTTCATGGCACCTGCGTCGCCATCGATGGCGAAGGTGTCCTGCTGCGTGGCGAGCCGGGCAGCGGTAAGTCCGACCTGGCGCTGCGCCTGATCGATGGCGGTGCTCGCCTCGTCGCCGACGACCAGACCGAGCTGAGCCGGCGCGGCGATGCGATCACCGCCGCGGCACCCGCCGCGATCGCCGGACACATCGAGATCCGCGGCGTCGGCATCCTGTCCTGCCCGAGCGTCGCCACGGCGCGGCTGCGCCTGGTCGTCGACCTCGTCGACCCCGGCGCGATCGAGCGCCTGCCCGAGGCGCAGAGCTGCGTCTACCTCGAGCGGTCGGTGCCCCTGCTCCGCCTCGCCGCCTTCGAGGCCTCGACGTCGGCCAAGATCCGTCTGGCGCTCGCCGCCGCCGCGGCGGCAAGGCGACCGGCACGGCGTGTCGCCCGCGGCGTGGGGCGGATCGCGTGAGCGCAACGGGCGAGCTTCCAACGCGGTGCAGCTCGCGCGACACCGAGGCGGCGGCGCCGGGCGACCGCGTCCTCCTCGTTACCGGCATGTCCGGCGCCGGCCGCTCGACGGCCCTCAAAGCACTCGAAGATATCGGCTACGAGGCGGTCGACAACCTGCCTATCTCGCTGCTGCCCAACATCGTCCGCCGCGAGGCGGCGCCGCGCCGGCCGCTGGCGATCGGCATCGATATCAGGACGCGCGATTTCGGCGCCGCCTCCTTCCTCGCTGCGCTCGACCCGCTTGCCGGCGTGAGCGGCATCGCGCTGCGCGTCGTCTTCCTCGACTGCGAGGAAGAGCTGCTGCGCCGCCGCTACACCGAGACGCGACGGCGCCATCCGCTCGCCGGCGACCGCCAGGTGATCGATGGAATCCGCCTGGAACGCGATCGCGTTTCGCCCTTGCGCGAGCGCGCCGATCTGGTTATCGATACCTCCGCGCTCACGGCGGCCGATCTAAAACGTTTGCTGCAGGGCCACTTCGCCCTTGATAAACCTCCCGGCGTTAGCGTGTTTGTTACGTCATTCTCCTACCGTAACGGCTTGCCGCGGGATGCCGACCTAGTCTTCGATGTCCGCTTCCTCGAAAACCCCCATTACGTCGCGGCGCTGCGCCCGCTCAGCGGACTCGATCCCGAGGTCGGCGCCTATGTCGAAGCCGATCCCGGCTTCGCCCCTTTCTTCGAGCGGCTTGTCGCCCTCCTCTTCCCGCTCCTGCCGCGCTACGACCGCGAGGGCAAGAGCTACCTCACCATCGCCATCGGCTGCACCGGTGGTCAGCATCGCTCGGTCTATGTCGCCGAGCGGCTTGCCCAATGGCTGCGCGCGCAGGGCAAGCCGGTCGGCACCGTCGGCCACCGCGATCTCGGCCACCGCGATCTCGGCCAGCGCGATCTCGGCCAGCGCCTCGTCCCGCCGGTCGCTGTCGCCGATCTCGGCGACAGCGCCGGCGAGGTGGCGTTCGGCGTACCGCCCAGCGCGACCCCCGGGCCCGCGGCGGGGCCATTGAAGGATCCAGCATGATTGGCATGGTTCTCGTCACGCATGGCCGTCTCGCCGCCGAGTTCATCGCGGCGCTTGAGCACGTCGTCGGACCGCAGACCCATATCGCCGCGGTGTGCATCGGTCCGGAAGACGACATGGAGCAGCGCCGCGCCGACATCCTCGACAGCGTGCGCACCGTCGACAGCGGCGAAGGCGTCGTCCTGCTCACCGACATGTTCGGCGGCACGCCGTCCAACCTCGCCATCTCTGTCATGGACCGTGCCAAGATCGAGGTGATCGCCGGCATCAACCTGCCGATGCTGATCAAGCTTGCCAGCCTGCGCCAGAGCGAGCCGCTCGCCGACGCAGTACGCGGCGCCCAGGAGGCCGGCCGCAAATACATCAACGTCGCCTCGCAACTGCTCGCCGATGTGCGCGGCTAGGATTGCACTCCCTCGCACACACCTGGTGAGTGCATCGCCGATTTTCCCTTGGCGCCGGCCCTGTCGTTTCGACAGCGCCGCCCAAGACAACCAGATAAAACTCGCGCGATGAACGATGGCCCGGAGAATGACGGCGCCGACGCACCGTTCCGCCGCACCGTGACGATCTGCAATCGCCGCGGCCTGCATGCGCGGGCCGCCGCCCGCTTCGTCAAGCTGGCCGACCAGTTCGATGCCGAGATCATCGTCGCCAAGAACGGCGCCGCGGTGTCGGGGCGCTCGATCATGGGGCTGATGATGCTCGCCGCCGGACCGGGAACCTCGATCGAGTTGCGCGGTAGCGGCACCGAGGCGGAGCGCGCGATCGACGCGCTCGCCGCGCTGATTTCCAGCGGCTTCGATGAAGAATGAGCCGGGCAAAGGCGGCGGACCGCCCGCCGAATCCGGCGACGGCAGCGCTGCCGAGGAGCGCAGCTTTCACGGCATAGCGGTATCGCCCGGCATCGCCATCGGGCCAGCCCATGTCAGCGATCACTTCGATCAGGCGGTGCCGGAATACGAGATCGAGGCCGAGCAGGTCGAGGAGGAGCGCGCCCGCTTCGCCGCCGCCCTCGCCGTCTCGGTCAAGCAGCTGCGCAAGCTCAAGACCAAGGCGCAAAGCCTGCCCGACGCGGCGAGCGAGGAGATGGGCTATCTGCTCGACGCCCATCTCTCGATGCTATCCAACTCGCGCCTGGTGCGCGGCGTCGAGCGGCGCATCGCCGGCGATCGGCACAATGCCGAATGGGCCGTCCAGGCCGAGATCGCGGCGATCGGCGAGAGCTTCTCGGCGATGCGCGACGCCTATCTGGCGGAGCGCTTCGACGATATCCGCATCGTCGGCATGCGCCTCATCCGCAACCTCGCGAAGCGGCCCTTCGAGGCGCTGTCGCACCTGACCGACGGCACCGTCATCCTCGCCGAGGAGCTCACCCCGGCCGATACCGCGCTGATGGATCCCAGGCGGGTCGCCGGCTTCGCCACCGTGCTCGGCGGCGCCGAGAGCCACACCTCGATCATGGCGCGCGCCCTCGGTCTGCCCGCCGTGGTCGGCGTCGCCGGCCTCCTCACCCAGCCCGGGCGGCGCGAGACGGTGATCGTCGACGGCTCGTCCGGCATCGTCGTCATCAATCCCGGCGCGGCGACGATCACCCGCTATCGCGAGCGTCAGGACGAGCTGCGCCGGCAGCGCCGCCAGCTCGACAAGCTGCGCCGCTTTCCCGCCATCACCCGCGACGGCGTCGAGATCGCCCTCGAGGCCAATCTCGAGCTGCCGCGCGAGCTCGACCAGGCGACCGCCGCTGGCGCCACCGGGCTCGGGCTGGTGCGCAGCGAGTTCCTCTACATGAACCGCGACACGCTCCCCAGCGAGGACGAGCAATTCGCCGCCTTCCGTGACCTCCTCAAGGGCATGGAGGGCCGTCCGGTCACCGTGCGCACGCTCGACATCGGCGGCGAGAAGATCGCCGAGGCGCTATCCGGCGTCACCGGCGCGCCGGGCGCCAACCCGGCCCTCGGCCTGCGCGCCATCCGCCTCTCGCTCAAGGAGCGCAAGCTGCTCGACACGCAGCTAGCGGCGATGCTGCGCGCCGCCGCCTATGGCAAGCTGCGCATTCTGCTGCCGATGATCTGCAATGTCGGCGAGCTGCGCCGCGTGCGCGAGGCGCTGGTCCAGGTCGCGCGCCGGCTGCGCCGGCGCGGCATCGCCGTTCCCGAGACGCTGCCGCCGCTCGGCGTGATGATCGAGATCCCGGGCGCCGCCCTCGCCGCCGACGCGCTCGCCGCCGAGGCCGATTTCTTCGCGCTCGGGACCAACGACCTCATTCAGTACACCCTCGCCATCGACCGCGGCGACGAGCAGGTCGCCTATCTCTACGACCCGCTCCACCCCGCGGTGCTGCGCCTCATCCAGTTCGCCATCGAGGCGGCGCATCGCGCCCGCATACCGATCAGCGTGTGCGGCGAGATGGCGGGCGACCCGCGCTTCAGCGCGCTGCTCATCGGTCTCGGCCTGCGCGAGCTGTCGATGGCGCCGAGCAACATCCCGCGCGTCAAGCAGCGTATCCGCTCGCTCGATACGGTCGCCGCCTCGCGCCGTGCCCGCGCCATCATGGATCAGTGGGACAGCGGCCGCATCGCCGCCCTGCTCGACGATTTCAACGCGCTGGCCTGACGGCGTGACGTAAGCTGGCGGCCGAGCCGCGGCTCGGCCGCCCCGTCTCAGCCGCCGTTAGTCGGATTTCGCCGGCGCGGTTATGCCGGCTGCGACGGATTTGGCGACCGCCGAGTTGGCGTTGGCATTCTCCTTGGCTTCCGCCGAGGCATGCGCGGCGCCGGCGAGACCATCCGCGCTTGGACCCCGAGCGGATTTGGCAGGCGTCGATTTGGCAGAATTCGATTTGGCGGGCGCGGTT
>DATAQP010000204.1:0-10558 GCA_036264595.1 Allostellaceae bacterium | reverse complement strand
GCCGTCAAGGCTTGGACGTCCGCATGCACGTTGCTGTAGTCGCGTCCGAGCGCCTTCGCCAGGGCGCGGACGCTGGTGACGTTGTGGCGGCGGACGTAGCGTAGCAACTCCATCCGTTTGCCGGTCAGGACGCGGGCGAGGGTGTCCCAGCTCTCGAATGCCAGATGGCGCTCATGGAAGGTCTCGCCTTCCTCTGCGCGGTGCCAGGCATCGATGAAGCGACGCGATGCTTCCTTTTCCGCCGAGCCGCCGACCGTGATTTTCACATTGCTCATTTGCCACCTCGCACGGCCTGGTGGCATTAAATACCATATGGCGTCAATAACCATATACTGTCCGCCTGCATGGGGAACAGCACCTGGCGGCGCAGGAAAGTTCTTGACAATTTATCCGGAAAGGCTATATTTTATGTCCAATTAAGCTGCATGCAGGGCAATGCCATGATCTCTCTATTTCTGCCCTGCCTCGCGGCCGATAGCGATGACACCTCACGGGTGTATCCCTCTCGCTCCCGTCCTCCGGACGCCTGTTATTTTGCTGTTCTTTACAGGCGAGCCACCCCCTCCGGTTGTGTCGGCCTCGAGACAGCGGCGCAACCCGGCGCTCCCGCCCCCTTTCCGTTTGCCGCAGCGCCGCAAACCAGCTATTTCCCGCGCCATGAATGAGCCGCTTCATCCGGCGCTGCTGCCGCTCGGCCTGCGCGACCTCCTGCCGCCCGACGCGGCGTCCGAGGCGCTCGTCGTCGACCGCATGATGGCGGCGCTGGAAAGCCACGGCTATCAGCGCGTCAAGCCGCCGCTCGTCGAGTTCGAGGAGAGTCTGCTCTCCGGCCCCGGCGCCGCCATGGCGCAGGAGACCTTTCGGCTGATGGACCCGGTGTCGCAGCGCATGATCGGCATCCGCGCCGACATGACGCCGCAGGTCGCGCGCATCGCCGCGACGCGGCTGCGCAATGCGCCGCGTCCGTTGCGCCTCTGCTATGCCGGCCAGGTGCTGCGCGTGAAAGGCGGGCAGCTGCGGCCCGAGCGGCAGATCGGCCAGGTCGGCGCCGAGCTGATCGGCGCCGACGGCGCCGCGGCCGATGCCGAGGCGATCGCCCTCGCCGCCGAGGCGCTCGCCGGTCTCGGCATCGCCGGGCTGTCGGTCGATCTCACTTTGCCGCGCCTTATTCCGGCGATCTGCGATTCGCTCGGCGTCGTCTGCAATTCCCTCGGCATCGGCAGGGGTATCGGGGGCGCCGATATCGAGGCGATCCGCGCCGCGCTCGACCACAAGGATGCCGCGAAGCTCGCCGAGATCGGCGGCGTTGCCGCGCCGCTGCTCGGCGAGCTGCTCGCCGCCGCCGGACCGGCCGAGATGGCGCTTGCTGCGCTGGCGCCGCTCGGCCTGCCGCCGGCAGCCGCCGCCGAGCGCACCCGTCTCGTCGAGGTGGTCACGCTGCTCGGCACGGTGGCGCCCGATCTCAGGATCACCGTCGATCCGGTCGAGAGCCGCGGCTTTCAGTACGACACCGGCATCAGCTTCTCGTTCTTCGCCCGCGCTGGCCGCGCCGAGCTCGGTCGCGGCGGCCGCTATGTCGCTGGCAATGGCAATCTCGAAGGAACGGGGCCCGAGCCGGCCACCGGCTTCACCCTTTATACCGACACGGTGCTCGCCGTCGTCCCGACGCCGGAAGCGCCGCGCCGCCTCTATCTCCCTGCCGGCGTGCCGCTCGCCACCGGCCGCCGGCTGCGCGCGGAAGGCTGGGTGACCATCGCCGGCCTCGCCGCGGTGAGCGACGTCGCCGCCGAGGCCCGACGCCTCGATTGCGGCCACGCCTGGATCGACGGCAAGGTGGTCGCGTTATGAGGAAGGAAGGTTTCACCACGAAGGACACGAAGGACACGACGAGGAATTGTTTCGCGCGAAGCGCGGGAAGGCTACGTTCCTTCGTGTCCTTCGTGTCCTTCGTGGTTCAAACGTTGTTATTTCTTGTAGGATTGAGCTGATGGCGAATGTCGCCGTGATCGGCGCCCAGTGGGGCGATGAGGGCAAGGGCAAGATCGTCGACTGGCTGTCGCAGCGCGCCGATGTCGTGGTGCGCTTCCAAGGGGGCCACAATGCCGGCCACACGCTGGTCATCGGCAATGTCGAGTATCGGCTGAGCCTCCTGCCCTCGGGCGTCGTCCGCCCCGACAAGATGTCGGTGATCGGCAACGGCGTCGTCGTCGATCCCTGGGCCTTCCTCGCCGAGATCGCGAGGATTGCCGAGAAGGGCGTCGCGGTGACACCGGACAATCTCAAGCTCGCCGACAACGCCGTCCTCATCCTGCCCTCGCACGGGCAGATCGACCGCGCCCGCGAGGAGGCGCGCGGCATCCGCAAGATCGGCACCACCGGGCGCGGCATCGGTCCGGCCTACGAGGACAAGGCGGGGCGGCGGGCGATCCGCGTCTGCGACCTCGCCGAGCCCGACACGCTGGGCGACAAGGTCGACGATCTCTTGCTCCATCACAACGCGCTGCTGCGCGGCCTCGGCGCGCCGGAGGCCGAGCGCGCGCCGCTGCTCGCCGCGCTGATCGAGATCGCGCCCAAGATCCTGCCCTTCTCGGAAGCGGTCTGGCAGCGCCTCGACGAGGCACGGCGCGCCGGCAAGCGCATTCTCTTCGAGGGCGCCCAGGGCGCCATGCTCGACGTCGATCACGGCACCTATCCCTACGTCACCTCGTCGAACACGGTGGCCGGGCAGGCGGCGGCCGGCTCGGGCATCGGCCCCTCGGCGGTCGGCTACGTCCTGGGGATCACCAAGGCCTATACGACGCGGGTCGGCAGCGGACCGTTCCCGACCGAGCTCATCGACGATATCGGCCAGCGCCTCGGCGAGCGCGGCCGCGAGTTCGGCACCGTCACGGGCAGGAAGCGGCGCTGCGGCTGGTTCGACGCCGTCATGGTGCGCCAGGCGATCAAGGTCGGCGGCATCACCGGCATCGCCCTCACCAAGCTCGACGTGCTCGATGGGTTCGACGAGCTCAAGGTCTGCACCGCCTATCGCCGCGGCGGCGAGACGCTGCACCATCTGCCGCCCGGCGCCACCGCCCAGGCGGCGCTCGAGCCGGTCTATGAAAGCTTCGAGGGCTGGGCGGAATCGACGCGGGGGGCGCGCTCCTGGGCCGATCTGCCGGCGACCTCGATCAAGTATATCCGCCGCATCGAGGAGCTCATCGAGGCGCCGGTCGCCCTGCTCTCGACCAGCCCGGAGCGCGACGACACCATCCTCGTCCGCGATCCCTTCGCCGACTAGGGTGGGCTAGGCTAGCGCGTGCCGCTCTCGCGGCGGTCGGGATGGGCGGTGATATAGCTCTCGACATGGGTGGTCAGCTCTTCCATGTGGCCCTGGAAGAAATGATCGGCGCCCTTGAGGATGCGGTAGTCGATCTTGATGTCGCGCTGATGCGACAGCTTGTTCACCAGCTTCTGCTGCGCCTCGAGGGTGACGATCTGGTCCTTGTCGCCCTGGATGATGAGGCCGGAGGAGGGGCAGGGGGCGAGGAAGCTGAAATCGTAGAGATTGGCCGGCGGCGCCACCGCGATGAAACCGTCGATCTCGGGCCGCCGCATCAGGAGCTGCATGCCGATCCAGGCACCGAAGGAGAAGCCGCCGATCCAGCACGAGCGCGTATTGGCGTTGTAGCTCTGCAGCCAGTCGAGCGCCGAGGCGGCGTCGGAGAGCTCGCCCTCGCCGCGATCGAAGGTGCCCTGGCTGCGCCCGACGCCGCGAAAATTGAAGCGCAGCGCCGAGAAACCGCGCCGCACGAAGGCGTGGTAGAGCGCGTAGACGACCTTGTTGTTCATCGTCCCGCCATGCTGCGGATGCGGGTGCAGCAGCAGGGCGATCGGTGCGTTGGGCGTCTTGCAATGATGGTAGCGGCCCTCGATCCGGCCCTCGGGGCCGTTGATGATGACTTCAGGCATTGCCACCGCTTTCCCGGGGGACGAAGCAGAGCGCCTGCATACCTGACGCTATGACTCGGATATTCTGCTTAGGCTGCTGCATATCTATTGGCGCCATTCTTGACCACATTGCTGGGGTAACTTATATCGCTATGAGGGATAATGCTCCCTTGTCCGGCTCTCTTGCGTGCCGGCGGCCGGCCGGAAAAGGGCAGTGATAATAACATAGCGACCGGAACGCTATGGAAAAACCTACCGAAGCGGCCGGAATCGCCAGAGGACCGATGACGTATAGGGGCGAGCGATGCGATTGAGTACCAAGGGCCGCTACGCTGTGATGGCGATGGTCGATCTCGCCAAGCACAGCGCCGGCAACCCGGTGTCGCTTGCCGAGATCGCCGAGCGCCAGGAAATCTCGCTGTCCTATCTCGAGCAGCTCTTCGCCAAGCTGCGCAAGGGTGGCCTGGTGCGCAGCGTGCGCGGCCCGGGCGGCGGCTATCTGCTGGCCTTCGCGGCCGGCGAGACGCGCATCTCGGATGTCATCCTGGCGGTCGACGAGCCGATCCGCGCGACGCGCTGCACCCCGGGCGCGCCGACCGGCTGCCGCGGCAACAAGAGCCGCTGCCTGACTCATGATCTGTGGGAGGAGCTCGGCAATCAGATCCACCTTTATCTCAGCTCCGTCTCCCTGGCCGATGTCTGCGAGCGCCGGTTGCTCGGCACCAGCGGCATCGTCTACAGCGAGGCGCGTGGCCGTGCCGCGCTCGGCCACGCCGCCGAGTAGAAGGGCCAGCCAGGGGGCGAAGCATGGCGGGATCACGCCTGAGCTATCTTGACTACAATGCGACCGCGCCGGTGCGCCCGGCCGTCGCCGCCGCGGTCGCCGAGGCGTTGACGCTCGCCGGCAATCCGTCATCCGTCCACCGTGCCGGGCGAGCGGCGCGACGCGCCGTCGAGGCGGCACGTGCCGAGGTCGCGGCCTTCGTGGGCGCCAGCGAAAGCGAGATCGTCTTCGTCAGCGGCGGCAGCGAGGCGAATCACCTCGCCTTGCGGGGCAGTAATCGTCCGCGCATCCTCGTATCGGCGATCGAGCACGATTCGATCCTCGCCGCGGTGCCTGGCGCCGAGATCGTACCGGTCGACCCGTCGGGCACGATCGACCTCGAGGCGCTCGCCGAGCGCCTCGCCGCCGATGATCGTCCCGCGCTCGTCTCAGTCATGCTGGCCAATAACGAGACCGGCATCATCCAGCCGATCGTGGCCGTTGCTGACATCGTCCATGCGCGCGGTGCCCTGCTCCATTGCGACGCTGTCCAGGCCGCCGGCAAGCTGCGCCTCGACCGCACACGGCTGGGTGCCGATCTCATCTCGCTCTCGGCGCATAAGCTCGGCGGGCCGCCGGGCGTCGGGGCGCTGGTCGTGGCCGCCGACGCCACGCTGACGCCGCTCCAGGCGGGCGGCGGGCAGGAGCGTGGCCGCCGCGCAGGGACCGAGAACGTGCCAGGCATCGTCGGCTTCGGCCGCGCCTGTACCCTCGCTGCGGAGGGTCTTGCCGCCTATGGTCGGCTCGCCGATCTGCGCGATCATGCCGAGCGGCAGTTGCTTGCCCTGGCGCCGGCGGCGCGTGTCTTCGGGGCGCTGAGCCCGCGCTTGGCCAATACGCTTTGCATCACCATGCCGGGCGTGCCGGCAGCGACGCAGGTGATGGCGCTCGACCTTGCCGGGGTGATGGTGAGCGCTGGCGCCGCCTGCTCCTCCGGCAAGGTGCGACCGAGCCATGTCCTGCGCGCCATGGGGGCGACGCCGGACGAGGCCGCCAGCGCGATCCGCATCAGCCTAGGATGGGATTCGGATGACGCCGACATCGAGCATCTCGTCGAGGCGTGGAGCACGCTCTATGCCCGTGCTGGGCGCGCTGTCGCGGCAAGCGCGGCATGACCGACAAAGCGACAATCGATCGCGCGCGCCGCGCCAACGCTGCGCCCATCTATCTCGACTATCAGGCGACGACGCCGACCGATCCGCGTGTCGTCGCGGCGATGCTGCCGTATTTCACTGAGAAATTCGGCAACCCGCATTCGACCAGCCACCGCTTCGGCCGTGAGGCGGCGGAGGCGGTCGAGCAGGCGCGCGGCGAGGTCGCGGCGCTGATTGGAGCCGAGCCGCGCGAGATCGTCTTCACCTCGGGCGCCACCGAATCGAACAATGCGGCGATCAAGGGTGCGGTGCGTTTTCTGCGCGACGAGCGGCGAGCCGAAAGGGACCACCTCGTCACCGTGGAAACCGAGCATAAATGCGTGCTGGAGACATGCCGCCAGCTCGAACGCGAAGGCTTCTCGGTCACCATCCTGCCGGTCGGCAGCGATGGGCTTCTCGATCTCGACCGGCTCGCGGCTGCGATCGGACCGCGCACGGCTCTCGTCTCGGTCATGGCGGCGAACAATGAAATCGGGGTGATCCAGCCGCTCGCCACGATCGGTGCGCTATGCCGCGCGCGCGGCGCGCTGTTTCACAGCGACGCGGCGCAAGCGGTCGGCAAGATTCCGCTCGACGTCAAGGACATGCAGATCGACCTGCTCTCGCTCTCGGGCCACAAGCTCTACGGACCGAAAGGCATCGGCGCCCTCTATGTCCGGCGGCGGCCGCGCGTTCGCCTGCTGCCGCTCATCGACGGCGGCGGCCAGGAGCGCGGCTTTCGCTCCGGCACGCTGCCGACGCCGCTCTGCGTCGGAATTGGCCGCGCCTGCGCCATCGCGCAGGCCGAGATGGCGACCGAGAGCGCGTCGCTCGGCGAGCTGCGTTGGCGTTTCTTCACGGCGCTGCGAAGCCGCATTCCGGGAACCCGGCTCAACGGCAGCGCCGAGCATCGGCTGGCCGGCAATCTCAGCGTCGCTTTCGAGGGGGTCGACGCCGATGCCCTGCTCGAGGCTTGCCAGACCGTGGCCGCCTCGACGGGCTCCGCCTGCTCCTCGGCCAGCGTCGAGCCGTCCTATGTGCTTCGCGCACTCGGGCTCGACGAGGCGACGGCGCGAAGCTCGCTGCGTCTCTGCCTCGGCCGCTTCACCACGGCGGCCGAGATCGATTTCGCGGTCGATGCGCTGGCGGCAGCCGTGGGACGCCTGCGCGGGAGCAGCCAGGGGATGAAAATGGCCGCTTCAGGCGCCACATAGCAGGCAGGCGATCGATGTGGTATTTAGCGGTCTTGACGTAGGGAGTTTGGCTGAAATGGCTCGCATGCAGGCTTTGTCGGTTACCGAATCCGCGGCGGAGCGGATCAGGACGCTGCTCGCCAAGCGCGGCAAGCCGTCGCTCGGCATCCGCGTCGGGGTGCGGTCGCGTGGTTGCTCGGGGCTGACCTACACGCTCGAATATGCCGACGAGAAGGGCAAGTTCGACGAGGTCGTCGAGGCGAACGGCGTCACCATCCTGATCGATCCCAAGGCGACGATGTTCATCCTCGGTACCGAGATGGATTTCGTCGAGGACAAGCTGCAATCCGGCTTCACCTTTCGCAACCCCAACGAAAAGGGTCGCTGCGGCTGCGGTGAATCCTTCCACGTCTGACGTCATGCTGTTTCAGCTCGAGGAGCCGGATGGTTCGCCCGTCGACGAGCCGGACGGTCCCGGCGTCGCCGTCGGCATCGATCTCGTCGCGTCGCGCGGCGCGGTCGCCGTTGCAGTCGGCGGCAATGCCGAAATCTTGGCAGCGCGCGATGGCAGCCCCGGCCCGTCGACGGGGTCATTGCGCGACCCGAAGGGACGTTTCGATTCGAAGGCTGTCGCCGCTGTTCTGCTGGCACTGCGTGGCCGTGCCGAGCGCGCCCTCGGGCGCCCCGTCACCCATGCCGTCGTTGTTGTCGGCGAAGCGCTCGATGCAGCGGACCGCGATGTGCTCAAAGAAGCTGCGCTCGCGAGCGGCCTCGCTGTGACGCGCATCCTGTCGGGCGCGGAGGCTGCCGCGCTTGGCGACGGGACGATGGTGCACGGCGCAGCGATCGCTGCCGAGGACGATGCCGCCGCCGTATTGCGCCACTGAGATTTTGTTACGAGCTAATCTGGATTCATCATGCCGAAAATGACTTTCGTCGAACGCGACGGCAACCGCCGTGAGGTCGAGGCGCCGCTCGGGCTCTCGGTGCTCGAGATCGCCCACAAGCATGGCGTCGACATCGAAGGCGCCTGCGAGGGCTCGCTCGCCTGCTCGACCTGCCACGTCATCGTCGATCCGGAATGGTACGAGTTGCTGAAGGGCGCGACCGAGGACGAGGAAGACATGCTCGATCTCGCCTTCGGCTTGACCCAGACTTCGCGGCTCGGCTGCCAGATCATCATGAGCGAGGAGCTCGACGGCCTCACCGTCACCCTGCCGTCGACCACTCGCAACATGATGAATCGTTGATTTCCGTGCGACGATGAACCCGTTCGATCTCGCCAAGCAGCCGTCGGAGTGCCGGGTCGTCGTCGCCATGTCCGGCGGCGTCGACAGCTCGGTGACCGCCGCGCTGCTCGTCGAGGAGGGTTTCGATGTCGTCGGCGTCACGCTGCAGCTCTACGACCACGGTGCCGCGACGGCGCGTAAGGGCGCGTGCTGCGCCGGGCAGGACATCCACGATGCCGGCCGCGTCGCTGCGGTACTCGGCATCCCGCATTACGTGCTCGACTACGAGAACCGCTTCCGCACGGCCGTCATCGACGAGTTCGCCGATGCCTATCTCAGGGGCGAGACACCGATCCCCTGCGTGCGCTGCAATCAGACGGTGAAGTTCACCGATCTCTTGGGAACCGCCCGCGATCTCGGTGCGGACGCCCTGGCGACCGGCCATTATGTCCGCCGCGTCGCCGGGCCGCTCGGGCCGGAGCTGCACCGCGCCGTCGATGCCGAGCGCGACCAGAGCTACTTCCTTTTTGCGACGACGCCGGCGCAGCTCGACTTCCTGCGCTTCCCGCTCGGCGGGCTCGGCAAGCCGCAGACGCGAGCGCTCGCCAAGCGCTTTGCCCTCCCGGTCGCCGAGAAGCCCGACAGCCAGGATATCTGCTTCGTGCCGTCGGGATCCTATGCGAGGCTGGTCGATAAGCTGCGTCCCGGCGCGCTCTCGCCGGGCGATATCGTCGATATCGAAGGCAGGGTGCTGGGACGCCATGACGGGGTGATCAACTTCACCGTCGGTCAACGTCGCGGGCTCGGCGTCGCCGGTGGCGACCGCCTCTTCGTCGTCCGTCTGGAGCCGGAGATGCGGCGCGTCGTCGTCGGCCCACGCAGCGCCCTCGCCGCGCAACGCGTCCCTCTCGGCGCGGTGAATTGGCTCGGTGGTCCGCCCGAGGCGGCAGCATTCGGCACGGGAATCGACGTCGCGGTCAAGCTGCGCTCGGCTCAGCCCCCGGTGGCGGCGCGGGTCGTTCTCGATGCGGCGGGCGGCGGCGAGGTCGTGCTTCGTGAGCCGATCGATGGCGTGGCAGCTGGCCAGGCTTGCGTCTTCTACGCCGGCGAACGCGTGCTGGGCGGTGGTTGGATACGCCGTGCGGCGGCGCTGGAGACTACCGTCGGCGCCACAATCGATGCGGCGGCAAGATCGGTTGCTTGACGCCCCGGCGGCGATCTCTTATATGCCGGTCCTCTCGGCGCTACCCGGTCATCGGGGCGAGCGGGTCATCGGGGCGGGATAGCTCAGTTGGTTAGAGCAGGGGAATCATAATCCCAAGGTCGGGGGTTCAAATCCCTCTCCCGCTACCAAACATTAAGACACTGAAATCGTTAATTATTTTTCCGACGAGCGATCGGAAAAGACCCCAATAATACCAACGGCCCGGAGCGCTGGCTCATTTTTGGGATTCGCAAATCAAAGAAACTCTGACTCGATGCTTTCTCTTGAACAAGGAGCGACATCGATGGGGGCGGCGGTAGCTATCACACGGCTGGATTTGACGGCGTTTGAGCTTCGCAGGGCGGGTCGCGGGAGAAAGACAGCGCGATGGCGCGGCGGATACTGGCGCTGGCGCTTGTTCTGGAAGGTTTGGATCGCAAGAGAGCAGCGGAAAGCTGCGGGATGGATCGGCAGGCTTTGCGGGACTGGGTGCATCGTTATAACGCCGCGGGGCTGGCGGGACTGCGGTCACGCAAGCCGTCGGGTCCGCGTTCGAAGCTCACGGCAGAGCCGCAGGCCGAACTGGCCGCGCTGGTCGAGGCCGGTCCCGATCCGGCACGGCACGGGGTGGTGCGCTGGCGAAGGGTGGATTTGCGCGACGAGTTGCAGCGGCGCTTCGGCGTCACGATGCATGAACGTTCGGTCGGCAAGGTTCTGGCCAAACTCGGCTACCGCCGGCTCTCGGTGCGGCCCCGCCATCCGCAAGCCGATGAAGCGGCTCAGCAGACATTCAAAAAAACTTTGCCGCGACGGTCGCGGCAGCGCTCCCCAGCCACGCCCACGGCAAGCCGATCGAAATCTGGTTCCAGGACGAGGCAAGGATCGGCCAGCAGGGGACGCTGACCCGCGTTTGGGCCAAGCGCGGAGCGCGGCCTCGGGCGCACCGCGACCGACGTTATGACTGGGCCTATCTCTTCGGCGCCGCCTGCCCGCAACGTGGCGCCGCGGCGGGCCTCGTCATGCCGACCGCCAACGCCGAGACCATG
>DATAQP010000195.1:0-3875 GCA_036264595.1 Allostellaceae bacterium | reverse complement strand
ATTGATAAAGACAGAAAACACTTGACAGATTTGCTATTTACAATTGTAAATCTGTATAAGTTGTGACAAAGGAAGTCCATGAGCAAGGAAGCACGGCTCGGCGGCAAGCTGCGGCGGTTGCGCCAGGAACGGAAGCTCAGCCAGGCGACGATGGCGGAGCAGCTTGGGATCAGCGCGAGCTATCTCAACCTGCTCGAGCACAATCAGCGGCCGGTGACGGTGCCGGTGCTGCTCAAGCTGGCGCAGCGCTTCAGCGTCGACGTGCAGAGCCTGACCGCCGAGGATGACAGCCGCCTGGTCTCCGAGCTGATGGAGGCCTTCGCCGACCCGCTCTTCGATGCCGACGACGTCAAGGTGGGCGACCTCACCGATCTCGTCGCCGCCTCGCCCAATCTCGGCCAGGCCCTGCTCACCCTCTATCGCGCCTATCGCAGCGGGCGGAGCAACGCGACGCCGACCGCGGCGCCGGCGCCGGCGGATGGCGAGGCGGACGAGGTGCAGGCGGCGCTGCCCTCGGAGGAGGTCTCGGACTTCATCCAGCAGCGGCGCAACCATTTCAAGGAGCTCGAGAGCGCCGCCGAGCAGCTCTGGCACGAGCACGGTCTCGACATCGACAATCTCTCGCGCCAGCTCGTCGACATCCTGGCGCAGCGTTTCGCCGTCGAGGTGGTCATCCGACCGGCCGGGCAGATGGACGCGACCTTGCGCGAGTACAACCCGATCACGCGGCAGCTCTTCCTCTCCGAGCTCCTGCCGCTGAGCAGCCGCAACTTCCAGCTCGCCTATCAGATCGGCAATCTCGGCTGGCGGCGCGAGATCGACCTCCTCGCCTCGCCCGGCAAGTTCACCAGCACCGCCGCCGACAAGCTCGCCCGCTCCGCCCTCGCCAATTACTTCGCCGCCGCCGTGCTGATGCCCTATGAAAGCTTCCTCGCGGCGGCGCGGCAGACGCGCTACGACGTCGAGATCCTGCAGCTGCGCTTCCGGGCCAGCTTCGAGCAGGTCTGCCATCGCCTCACCACCTTGCGCCGCGCCGGGGCGGAGGGCGTGCCGTTCCATCTCCTCAGAGTCGACATCGCGGGGAACATCTCCAAGCGCTTCAGCGCCTCGGGCATCCGCATCGCCCGCTTCGGCGGCGCCTGCCCGCGCTGGAACGTCTACGACGCCTTCGCGACACCGGGCATGCTGCGCGTCCAGGTCTCGCGCATGCCCGACGGCGCCTCGTTCTTCTGCATCGCCCGCACGCTCGACACGGTCGGAAGGGCGGGCGGGCGGAGCGCGCTGACCAGGCGGGTCGGCCGCCTCGCCATCGGCCTCGGCTGCCCGCTCTCCTATGCCGGCGAGCTCGCCTATGCCGACGGGCTGGTGCTCGACGATCCGCTTCTGGTGACGCCGATCGGCGTCAGCTGCAGCGTCTGCGAGCGGCTCGACTGCATCGACCGCGCGATGCCATCGCGGCACCACAAGCTCGAATTCGACGAGAACCGGCGGGGCGTCTCCGCCTATGCGCCGCCGCGCTAGCCGGGAGAGACCGGCTCCGGCAGCAGCGGGATCACCTCGGCCGGCGGCGTCTTGTGGCGCAGGAGCGAGATGATGCGGGCGAGCGTCTCACGCAGCTCCTTGCGCGGCACCACCATGTCGACCATGCCGTGCTCGAGGAGATATTCCGAGCGCTGGAACCCGTCGGGCAGCTTCTCGCGGATGGTCTCCTCAATGACGCGGGCGCCGGCGAAGCCGATCACCGCCTCGGGCTCGGCGAGGGTGATGTCGCCCAGCATGGCGAAGGAGGCCGAGACGCCGCCCGTCGTCGGATCGGTGAGGAGGACGATGTAGGGGAGGCCCGCCGCCTTGACCTCCTCGACGGCGATGACGCTGCGCGGCATCTGCATGAGCGAGAGGATGCCCTCCTGCATGCGCGCCCCGCCCGAGGCGGGAATGGCGACGAGCGCCGCCTCCTGCAGCACGGCGAGCTTCGCCGCGGCGAGCAGACCGGCGCCGACCGCGATGCCCATCGAGCCGCCCATGAAGGCGAAATCGAAGGCGGCGACGACGCTGGCGACGCCGCCGATCTTGCCATGGGCGACGACGATCGCGTCGTTGCCCGGCCCCGACTTGGCGGTGCTCTCCTTCAGCCGCTCGACATAGCGCTTGCGGTCGCGGAACTTCAAGGGATCGACCACCGTCTTGGGCAGCTCGATGCGGGTATAGGCGCCGTCGTCGAACAGCATCGCGAGGCGGCGCTGCGGATCGAGGCGCATGTGGTAGCCGCAGGCGTGGCAGACATAGAGATTGGCCTCGAGCTCGCGGTGGAAGAGCATCTGGCCGCAGCGCGGGCATTTGTCCCAGAGATTGTCCGGCACCTCCTTCTTGGTGACGACGGCACGGATCTTGGGTAGGACGAAGTTGGTCAGCCAGCTCATCGCGCGGCTCCTTTCGCGTCTTCTTTCGCCGGACGCCGCGCCGCGCGCACCCCGGCGGCGAGGGCGGCGACGTCGGCGAGCACGGAATCGACGAGGCCCGGCGTCGCCCGGCCCGCGCCGTCGAGATTGGCGGCGAGGCGCTGCACCAGAGCGGTGCCGATTACGGCGGCGTCGGCGATTCGTGCCACGGCTTCGGCCTGGTCCGGAGTCTTGATGCCGAAGCCGACGGCGAGCGGCAGGGTGGTGTGGCGGCGTAAGCGCGCGACGGCTGTCGCGACATCGGAGGAAGCCGCCGATTTCGTCCCCGTGATGCCCGCGATCGAGACGTAGTAGACGAACCCCGTGGCGCGATCGAGCACGACCGGCAGCCTGGCATCGTCGGTGGTCGGCGTGGCCAGGCGGATGAAATCGATACCCGATGAGAGCGTCGGATTGAAGAGCTCGTCATCCTCCTCGGGCGGCAGGTCGACGACGATGAGCCCGTCGACCCCCGCTTCTTTCGCATCGACGAGGAACGGCGCGACGCCGTAGCGGTAGATCGGGTTGTAATAGCCCATCAGGACGATCGGCGTCGCCCCATCGTTCTTGCGAAAACTGCGCACGAGTTCGAGCGTGAAGCGCAGGGTCATGCCCGATTTGAGCGCGCGCAAGCCGGCCGCCTGGATCGCCGGCCCGTCCGCCATCGGATCGGAGAACGGCATGCCGATCTCGAGCAGATCGGCGCCGGCTTTCGGCAGGCCGGCGATGAGCTTGAGCGAGGTCGCGGGATCGGGATCGCCGGCGACGAGATATGTCACGAGCCCGGCGCGGTTCTCCTTCTTGAGCGCGGCGAAGCGGCGCGCGATGCGGGTCTCGGTCATGGGTGCGGGCCCGTCGGTGCGGCGAGAGCTGCTCTGGGACCAGATCCTTCGACTTCGCTCAGGATGAGGGGAGCGCTCCACCGACGCCCGCCCAAGCCCCGATCCAGCCCCTCCCCCCTTGAGGGGGAGGATGGGTGGGGGGTGATGGGGCTGTTTGGCAGATAGGAGTCTTGGCGCGCTTCGCGCGAGCCCCCCCTCCCAACCCTCCCCCTCATGGGGGGAGGGGCAGAAGGAAGAGGGCGAAGGGAGCAAAGGCAAACCGGAGCGCCCCTCACAATTTCGCTCCCAGCATTTCGGCGACGGCGAAGATGTCCTTGTCGCCGCGGCCGCACATGTTCATGACGAGGAGGTGGTCCCTGGGCAAGGTGGGGGCGATTTTCATCACATGCGCCAGAGCGTGGGCGGGCTCGAGGGCGGGGATGATGCCTTCGAGGCGGGTGCAGAGCTGGAAGGCGGCGAGCGCCTCGTCGTCGGTGATGCTGACATAGCTCACCCGGCCGCTGTCGTTGAGAAAGGCATGCTCGGGGCCGATGCCGGGATAGTCGAGCCCGGCCGAGATCGAATGGGCGTCGATGATCTGTCCGTCGTCGTCCTG
>DATAQP010000179.1:0-6066 GCA_036264595.1 Allostellaceae bacterium | reverse complement strand
GCGCCCGAGCCGCCGGGGGCGATCGCCGCCGATCTTCTGTCCCGCCAGAGCTGGTGGCTGGCGACCGCAGCGGCAACGGCCGGCGGCATTGCCCTCGCCGTCTTCGCGCGACGCCCGGCGTGGAAGCTCGTCGGCGGTGCCCCGATCATCGCTCCCCACATCATCGGTGCGCCGCTTCCCGAGCATGTCGGCGGCACCGCGCCGCCCGAGCTGGCGGCGCAATTCGTCGCCGCCTCGTTGGTCACCGCCGCGCTGTTCTGGCTGGTTCTTGGTGGTTTCGGCGGCTGGCTCTATGGCCGGCTGTCGCGCACGTTCTGAGCCGCCGCCGGCTGGCTCCGCAGGGGGCCGGCCACCTCATCGCCCCATTCCTGGCGCACTGCCTTCCCCAACGCCTCGAGCGCTCGCCGCCGCTGGCTGGCCTGCAGCTCGAGGCAGAGCCGGGCCAGGGGCGGCGTCGCTCCGCAGATCAGCCAACCCACCGCCCCGGCGCCGTACATCACTATCCAGGTCACCGGATTGGCGAGCGCCAGCCCCGCCGCGGTCATCGTCAATTGGCCTTTGGCAACCGTCAACAGAATGGGCAAGACCCCGGCAAAATTCATCATGCCGACAGTATAGGTGAGATAGCGCGGCCGCTGCCGCTCGACGAGCACCGTGACGAGCGTCGGCATCATGCCCGGGAGCAGAACGAGAACCAGCGGCACGACAGTGAGGGCGGCGAGGGCGAGGACGGTGATGGCAAGCTTCAGCCCGAGGCCGGTGCCGCCCTTGATTTTCCGAACTCCTGCCGCGCCCTTGCTCATGGCTCAACCGAGCATCACGGCAACGACAAGCAATGCGCAGACGGCAAGCAGCGTGCCGAAGCTTGCCGCCATCTGTCCGGCAAGGTCGGCGATCTGCTGCGGGCGATGCACCGCGCTGGCGGCAAGCCGATGCAGCTCACCGGCGATGGTGGCATGCGCCCGCCTCGCCTCGGCGAAGCCCTCGGCATCCCGTTGCCGCTCGATCGGGTTGTCGATGATGAGCATGAGCTCGACGAGCTTGCCGGCCCGGGTGGCCTTGTCGACCTGCTTGGTCAGGCGTTGCCGGGTCGGGCGATGATGATAGGCTTCGATGAGCGGCGTCGCTTGGCGCGCCACCCATTGCACCAGGTTGGGCGCCTCAGCGGGACCGCCATGCGCCTGCAGCCGGGCGAGCGTGCGCAGAATGGCGATGAGCCGTCTTGATGGATCCTTGCTCGCCAGCCCTTCCACCCAGTCGCTCGTCGCAGTTCGGAAGCGGGCGGCGATGAAGGCGGCGACATGACGGTCTATTAGATCACCGCCATCGAGATGCGTCGCAGCCTGCCTTTCCAGCGCCGCGAGAAAGCCGGTCAGCGAAAAGACGTGATCCTTCTCGATCAACGGCGACAGGCAGTGGAGCGACGGATTGAGCTCGTAGAGCACGCGCTCGACGCCGCAGCCGAGCCGCCGGTCATCGAGCAATGGCCGCAGCCGCTCGAATAGCTTGAGCAGCGTGACATGCTCGCTGAGCGCGGGCGTCCGCGCGTTGAGCCAGAATTGCGGCAGGCGCTGGCTGATCGCCTCGGCGATCGGCTGCAGCGACCCCTTCTCGAGGAAGGCGCTGGCGAGCGCGCCGCCGAAGCCGTCAGGGGCCGCGGCGATGCCGCGGTAGCGAATGGGCGCTTGCCAGTCGAGCGCGATGCAGACGCGCGAGACAAATGCCGCATCGCGCTGCTCGCCCGGCTTTCCGGCGGCACTCTCGGCCTGCGCGCTCTTGATCAGGGCGATGCCGGTTTCATCGCCCAGAGCCCGTTGCGCCCAATTCTCGAAGTCCTTGCTCCGCAACGCTTTGGCGGCGGCATCGACGTCCTTGGCCAGGGCGTAGGAGAGGATGCGCGGAATGAGGTAGGATGTTCCCTCGAACTCGAACGGACGCGTTGCGCGCCGCGTCGCCGTCCCTTGGCGCAGCACGAAGCGCCGCGACGACAGCCATTCGTCGATCTCGGCGAGGTTCCAGCGCAATTTCGCGTCATCGGCCAACAGGCCCCGCATGAGATCGATCATGCCGACGGGGACGCGCCAGTCGCCGATGATGGCGTTGTAGGAGCCGACATCGATCCGCGCCCGCAAGAGATCATCCTCGACCAGGCCAGCGACCGGGTTGCTGCCGAGCAGCAGAAAGGCTGCCGTCACGCCGAGGGCGAAGACGTCGTCCGCGGTCTGTCCGCGACCGCGCGCCGCCGGCGCCGCAAGCGCTGCCTCGATCGCCAGGAAGTAGGTGGGCTGACGCGAAGCCGTCGCCGTGCTGACGCATTCGCCGAGCACCAGACCCTGGCGCGGCGCCGAGCGGAAGAGGATGTTGGTCGGATTGACCGCGCCGTGGACGATGCCGGCCGCGGACAGGGCACGAAGGGCGGCAACGATCGGCTGCAGATAGTCGCGGATGACAACGTCCTCGCCAAGCGGCGCGACGGTCTCGCCGAGCGAGGCGATGAAACGGCCGTCTTCCGGCATGTCAAAGACGATCGCCACGTTGCACCGTTCGCTTGGCGGCCAGTCGATCGCCTTCCATTCGAGCGGCGTCAGCAGGGTAGGACTCGCCACCTTGCGGATCGCCTCCATGACGTCGAGCCGGGGCAGCGAGGCGGGATCGCAGACGAGCGCGAAATAGGCTTGCTGCGGCCGCTCGCGCGACACGGCGCGATAGGCCATGTTCCTGCCGACGGACAACGCCGGAAGCGGTTGCTCGGGGTCGATCAGGTAATCTCCGAGACCAACGCCGCCCGACGCTGCGGCCTGGTCGTACGCCGCGTTTGCCATGGTTCTCTGCTGCTGGGGGACCGATCGCAGCGCAGTTTAGCCGGGCAAGGGCAAAGGGAAGGTTAACGGAATCACAATCTCAGCTCTTGGCGCGGAAGAGCCGGCCGCCGGTCATCGGCCGCGCCACACCGGTGGTCGAGGGCAGGCTGAGCGGCAGGCCTTCGAGCGCGCGGACGGCAAGGTAGGCAAAGGCCTGCGCCTCGAGCGCGTCGCCGTCCCAGCCGGCCGCTTCGACCGGTGCAACCGGAGCGCCGAGCCGGCGCGCCAGCTCGGCCATCAGCGCCGGATTGTGGCGGCCGCCGCCGGTGACGAGCCAGCGTCCGACTGGTACCGGGAAATGCGCCGCAGCGCGGGCAACGGCGGCGGCCGTCATGGCGGTCAGCGTCGCCGCACCGTCCGCTGCGCCGAGCCCGGCATCGTCGAAAGCGGAAAAATCGTCGCGATCGAGCGATTTCGGCGGCCGACGATCGAAAAACGGATGGGCGAGGAAGGCGCCGAGCCGCGCCGCGTCGACCCGACCGGCGCGGGCCAGCGCGCCGTCGCGGTCGACGGGTTGGCCGAGATGGCGCAGTGCCCAATCGTCGATCGGCGCATTGCCCGGCCCGGTATCGAAGGCGAGGATGGCCCCCTCCTCCGCCCCGAGCCAGGTGACGTTGGCGACGCCGCCGATATTGAGGATGGCCAGCGGCTTGACGAGAGCGGCAGCGAGCGCGGCGTGAAACAACGGCACCAGCGGCGCGCCCTCGCCGCCGGCGGCGACGTCGGCCGAGCGGAAGTCGCAAACCACGTCGATCCCGGTCAGGCTGGCCAGCAGGGCACCATCGCCGATCTGCCAGGTCCGCCGCTCCGCCGGGCGGTGCAGGACGGTATGGCCGTGAAAGCCGATCACCTCCGCGGCGACGCCGTGCGCGGCGACGAAACGGCCGACCGCTGCGGCATGCGCCTCGGTCAAGGCACGCTCGACCTCGGCGACCGGCCCGCTGCCGCCGAGCACGCCGCGCAAGCGCTCGCGCAGGGTCGGCGAGTAGGGCACGGTCAGCGCCGGACCCGGCTCGGCACGCTGGCGCCCGTCGGTCGCGACGATCGCCACGTCGATGCCGTCGAGCGAGGTCCCGCTCATCAAACCGATCGCCCGCCGCATCGTACTCATCGCCCTGCCACCACGAATCGCGGCCGGAATTGTCGGCCCGGGGCGATTGTGCTACACGACCGCCCGTGTCGGAAGGCCCACCCGACATCTTGATTAGAATTCCAGGCAATATAATGACGCAGCCTCGCTCCGCTTTCCTCGAAGCCATGCAATCGCGCGGCTTCCTGCATCAATGCACTGATCTCGAGGGACTCGACGCGCTCGCCCGGGCCGGGCGGATCACCGCCTATGTCGGCTACGATTGCACGGCGGATAGCCTGCATATCGGCAATCTCGTCTCGATCATGATGCTGCGCTGGCTACAAAAGACCGGCCACAAACCGATCGTGCTGATCGGCGGCGGCACCACCAAGATCGGCGATCCCTCGGGGAAGGATGAGGCACGCAAGCTGCTCGACGAGGCGGGCATCGGCCGCAACATGGCCGGCATCCGCCGGAGCGCCGAGAAGTTCTTCAGTTTCGGCGATGGACCGAACGATGCGATAGCGACGAACAACGCCGAATGGCTCGACGCGCTCGGCTACATCGCCTTTCTGCGCGACGTTGGCGGGCATTTCTCGGTCAACCGCATGCTGACCATGGACAGCGTGCGCCTGCGCCTCGAGCGCGAGCAGCCGCTCTCCTTCCTCGAATTCAACTACATGATCCTGCAAGCCTATGATTTCCTCGAGCTGAGCCGACGGCACGGCTGCATCCTGCAGATGGGCGGCTCCGACCAATGGGGCAACATCGTGGGCGGCGTCGAGCTCGGCCGCCGTGTCGACAACCGCGCGCTCTTCGGCCTGACCACGCCGCTCATCACCACGGCGAGCGGCGCCAAGATGGGGAAGTCGGAACGCGGCGCCGTATGGCTCAACGAGGACCGCCTGCCGGTCTTCGACTACTGGCAGTTCTGGCGCAATACCGAGGATGAAGATGTCGGCCGCTTCCTGCGCCTCTTCACCGAGATGCCGCTCGCCGAGATCGCCCGGCTGGAGGCGCTTTCCGGCAGCGAACTCAACGAGGCGAAGAAGATCCTCGCCACCGAGGCGACGGCGCTCTGCCATGGCCGGGCTGCGGCGGAGACCGCCGCGGCGACGGCGCGCAGTGTCTTCGAGGAGGGCGGGATCGGCGGCGCGCTGTCGACCGTCGAGCTGCCGCGCGATGCGCTCGCCAAGGGTATGCCTGCCTTCGAGGCCTTCGCGCGCGCCGGGCTTGCCGCGTCCAACGGCGAGGCCCGCCGCCTGATCAAGGGCGGCGGCGGTCGGCTCAACGACGCCGTGCTGAGCAGCGAGACCCAGCTCATCTCGCTCGCCGATTTGAGCCAGGAGGGCGTCATCAAGCTGAGCGCCGGCCGCAAGCGTCACGTACTGCTGAAGCCGGCATGATGTCGGCGAGTCGCCGCTAGTCTAGTTGCTCTCGCGACGCGACGGCTGCGCGCCCTCGGGGCTGCCGGGCTCGAAGAGGAAGAGGTTGCGTAGCGCGCCCGGCGCGAGGGCGCTCAACGGGTTGACGCTGATCGTCGGGTCGTCGAGCGGGCCGCGGACGTGAAACGCGGCGGCGAACAGCCCTTGGCCCTCGCCGCCGATCAGGAAATTGCCGATCAGCGGAATATTGCTGAGGATGTTGTTCAGCATGTAGGCCGGCACCAGCGTGCCTTCGAGGTCGAGCGTGCTCTGACCGAGATCGACGGTGCCGGTCGCATTGATGCCGAGCGCGCCGCCATAGGCCCGCCCCTGCTTGACCGTCACCTTGCCGTCCTGCGCGGTAAAATCGCCGGTCAACCGGGTGAACGGGATGCCCTCACCGGAGAGCAGGCTGGCGATGCTGGTGAAGGAGGCAACCGACAGCAGCTTGGCCATGACCGGCGCGCCGACGATCTTGTAGTCGGCGCCGTCGAGGCGGCCGTTGAAGACGCGGACGGGCCCGACATCCTGGGCCTGTCCGGTCGCCGACAGCGTGCCGCCCGTCACATGGTCCGAGACATCGAGCAGGCGCAGCGTCGCCCCAAGATCGGTAGTGGAGAAATCGAACGGCCGCGCGCCGCCGGTCTCGCCGAAACGCAGGCGGATCGCACCGGAACCGAAGGGCGCAAGGTCGAGGCGAATGCTCTGC
>DATAQP010000163.1:0-3435 GCA_036264595.1 Allostellaceae bacterium | reverse complement strand
CCGCCCGATATGCAGCCCGCCATCGACATGGACCGCCTCGCCGGTGGTGAAGGGGAAGGCGCCGCTCGCCAGCGCGGCGACGGCGCGGCCGATATCCTCCGCCTCGCCCCAGCGCGCGATCGGCGACAGCCCCCCGGCGATCCGCCGCTCATAGCTGTCCCTGACCGGCGCCGTCATGTCGGTGCGGATGATGCCCGGCCAGATCTCGTTGACGGTGATGCCGTGCGGCGCGAGGCGCAGGGCGAACAGGCTGGTCATCATCGAGACCCCGGCCTTCGAGATGCAGTACTCGCCGCGATTGGTCGAGGCGTGCTCGGAATTGATCGAGGCGATGTTGACGATGGCGCGGCGGCCATTCCGCCCGCGGCGCGGCGGCGTCGCGATCATCAGCCGGGCGATGCGCTGGGTGAGAAAGAAGGGGCCGCGCAGATTGGTGGCGAGAAGGCGGTCCCAGCTCTCGGCCGTCGTGTCGAGGAGGTCGCCGCGCACGGCGACCTGGATGCCGGCATTGTTGACCAGGCAGTCGATGCCGCCGAAGCCCTGCCATGCTGCACCTGCGAGCGCCGCATGGCCTGCGAGGTCGGCGACGTCGCCGCGCAGGAACATCGCCTGGCCGCCGCGCGATTCGATGCCCGAGAGCGTGTCGCCGACCGCCTCGTCCTCGACGATATCATTGACGACGATATCGAATCCGCCTTCGGCGAGAGCCCAGCAGATGGCCCGGCCGATGCCGCGGCGGCCGCCGGTGACGAAGGCGGCGGGACGCTTGCTCATGTCGTCTTCTCCATCGTATCGAAAGGCTCAGGCGGTGCCATGATAGGGCCGGCAGGAGGGAGAAAGGCAAGATGTCCGACGCGGCCCGGAGACGGGGCTGCCAAATCCACGGCAGCCGGCATATGCTCGACGGCCAGGCCAAGGCGGTCTTCGGCTTTTTCGGATTCGGATCATGAGCGAGAGCATTCTGCTGACCCACACGCCTGACATGCGGGAGAGCTATTACGGCGACAAGGCGATCGCCGGGCTCACCGCCCTCGCCCCGGTGCGTTTCCACGAGAGCGCCACGCCGCTCGCCGGCGCCAGCCTGATCGCGGCGGCTCGGGGCAGCAAGATCATCGTCTCCGACCGCCAGACGCCGGGCGAGGCTGCCATCTTCGCCGCGCTGCCCGATCTCGTCGCCTTCGTGCGCTGCGCCGTCGACATCCGCAACGTCGCGGTAGCAGCCGCCAGCGAAGCGGGCGTGCTGGTCACCCATGCCAGCCCCGGCTTCGTCGCCTCGGTCGCCGAGCTCGTCCTCGGCCACATGGTCGATCTCGGGCGCCATATCACGCCGGCGGCGACGACCTATCATGGCGGCGGCATGCCGGTAGCCCGGCGTGGCGTCCAGTTGCGCGGCAGCACGCTCGGCATACTCGGCTATGGCGCGATCGGCCGCTACCTCGCCGATCTCGGCGTCGCGCTCGGCATGGGCGTGCTCGTCGCCGATCCCTATGCCAAGGTCGAGAAGCCAGGGATCGCGCAGACCAGCATGGAGGACCTCCTCGCCCGCGCCGATTTCGTCGTCTGCCTCGTCGTCGCCAATGACGAGACCGAGAATCTGATGAACGACGCGGCCTTCGCGCGCATGAAGCCGAATTCCTATTTCATCAACGTGGCCCGCGGTAATCTCGTCGACGAGGCTGCGCTGGCGCGCGCCCTCGACGGCAAGCGGATCGCCGGCGCCGCGCTCGATGTCGGCAGCGCGCCCGACCAGATGCCCTTGCCGTCCCTGGCCCGGCGCGCCGATATCATCGCGACGCCGCATGTCGGCGGCTTGACCCCGACGGCGATCGAGCACCAGGCGCTCGAGACGGTGGCGCAGGTCGCCGAGATCCTCAAGGGCCGGGCGCCGAAAGGCGCCGCCAATGCCGAGAGCGCGACGCGGCTGACGCGGCTCGGCTGAGTCGATCGCAAGGAGGTATCGGTTTGCGAATCTAGGTAGGGGCCGGGCTTGTCCCGGCTCCCAGCGAAGCTTCGCTTCGCCTGGAGCCGTCAGCGGTTTCGCAGAAACCGCGAGAGGCCCGCGGGCCGCCGCAAGGGCGGCCCCTACACGAGGACGGCAACACCCCCATCATGTCACGTCAGACGCTGATAGCCGCCCGCTGGATCGCCCGCACGATGCGCGTATGGGTGCCGCAGCGGCAGAGATTCTCGGCAAGCGCCGTCTTGATCTCGTCGGCGCTCGGCTTGGCATTCTTGGTCAGCAATGCGGCGGCCTGCATGATCATGCCGTTGATGCAATAGCCGCATTGCACCGCCTGCTCGTCGATGAAGGCCTGCTGCAGTCTGTGCGGCTTCTCGACCGTGCCGAGCCCTTCCAGCGTGGTGATCTTGCCGCCGCCGACGGCGCCGACCGGCAGCTGGCACGAGCGCACAGCCTCGCCATCCATCAATACCGTGCAGGCACCGCATTGCCCGAGGCCGCAGCCGAAGCGCGGCCCGTGCAATTCGAGATCGTTGCGCAACGCGTAGAGCAGCGGCATGTCGGGATCGTCGACCGACACCTGAACCGCCTGTCCATTGACGCTGAGGTCGATCTGCTGAGCCATGGCGCCGCTTCCTGTCGGGAAGCGCCTATTACGACGAAGCGCCGCCGGCGCGTCAAGCGGGCGGCTACTCGTTCAGCGGCATCTCTTCCCCGTCGGGCACCGGTACCTCGAAGACGTTGAGCGTCGCCGAGATCAGCGCGTAATAGCCCATGATGCCGACGAGATCGACCAGGCCGCGCTCGCCGAGCTGGGCCATAGCGCGCGCATAGGTCGCGTCGTCGACGCGATGGTCGCGGTAATAGGCTGCGCAGAAATCATAGACCACCCGCTCGTCCTCACGCGTGAAGTCCGGGACGCGGCGCGCCGCGATGGCGGCGATCACGGCATCGTCGAGTCCTGCCTTGCGGGCGAATTTCTCGTGCGCGTACCACTCGTAATGCGCGGTCCAGTGGCGTGCCGTCACCAGGATGGCGAGCTCGGAGAGGCGCGGCTCGAGCGAGGTGCCGTAGCGGCAGAAGGCGCCGAGGCGCTGCGCGTTCTCGGCGAGAACAGGGCTGCGCAGCCAGATCTGCAGCGGCGCCGGCACCGTGCCGCGCGGCCCGCTGGCGATCTCGTGCCAGATGCGCTTCTGATCGACGTCGAGCGCGGCGGGGTCGAGCGGCTTGTAGCGTGTCATGTACGGGTCTCCATCCAGCCCTGGCCTCGCTCTCACTTCTCCCTCTCCCGTTTACGGGAGAGGGTCGGGGTGAGGGCGACCGTTGTCACAAATTCAGGCCGCGCCAGTGCAGCGTCGGCATCGACATGCCCTCACCCTGCCCTCTCCCGCAAGCGGGAGAGGGTTCAATTCTATGCGGAACTCCCCCGCCGCAGCATCGCCTCGACCTGGCGCCAGCCGGCTTCGGCAACGGCG
>DATAQP010000135.1:0-1603 GCA_036264595.1 Allostellaceae bacterium | reverse complement strand
CCCGCATATGCCGGTATGGACCAGCTGGCCCCTGCGATAGACATAGGTCAGCGTGCCGGGCAAATAGCCGCTGTCGACATAGCGGCGCTGCAACACTTCATCAAGCCGCCTCAGCCGCGCCGGCGACATGCCTACCGCTTCGGGCTTCATCAGTGTCCTCCTCCTTTCATCAGTGTCCTCCTCCAAAAGTGAGCCCTTGTCGCTAACGATCGGCGACGTTGTTTCCAAAGGGTTGGCACACGGCCAAATCCGGTCCTTTGGGGGATGCCGTTGAAATGCCGCCGCCATCGACGACGGCGATGTTCATCGGTTGCCAGATCTCACCCGCCGGATTATGGAAGGTGGGAAAATCAATCTTCTGAACTTCGACTTTGCCGGGCTTCATGTGAACGACGCCGCGATTGGAAGGCATCCGGAACTCCCTGTTGAAGCCTCCAAGAAGATGGCTTGAGGGTAACTAGGCGTCTCACTCCTCTCTATTGCACGTCCGGAAGAGCTCGATGTCGCGGAGCATATCTGGATCACACCTTCGTTTACGGGGGAGGCTCTTGTCGGAGTTTCTGTTGGAGGTTTCTCAGGGCGAGAGGCATATCCGGATGTGGCGCGAAGCCGTGGTGCTGGCTATCGGCGCCTCCGTCGGGAATTCGGGGTTGAGCCGTCGTCCACCAGCCATTGCTGCGCTACTCGCCGCTGTCCGGCGAGTTGGAAGTTTTTATTCGATGAGACGCAAGTCATTGACGGCGGCCGATAAGTTCGGCAGCGGGATGCGTGTTACTGGGTACGGCTGGAGTCGATGCCGAGATCGGCGGCGGCGAGCGAGGTGCGCACGACGTAGATGCCGTCGAGCGCGGCCTCGGCACCGATCGCCGCTTCGTCGCGCGCAAAGGTGAAGTTGCGCTCGCTGACGGCGAGGCGGAAGTGCTTGCCGACCTTGAGCTGCAGCTGCCCCTCGTTCACCAGCGCCTGGATCTGCGGCGCGCGCAGGCTGCTGATCCAGTCGAGACCGTTCGGCTGCAGATCCTCGCGGATGCGCGCCTTGGTGATCATGCCGCGGTCGCCGACGAGGAAGACGCGGCTCGGCCCGAAGCGCACCTTGAGCTTGTCGATCTGCGCCGGCAGCGCGCTCGGATCGCCGGTGTCGCCGTCGAAGACCTCGACGGCGACCGGACAGCCATCGGCGGCGCACAGCAGGCCGTAGACGATCTGCAGCTTGCCGCACTTGCCATCGCGGCTGCAGCCGAAGCGGGGCGAGCTCGCAGCAGCGCCCCTCGAGATAGCTTGAGCTCACGTCGTAGAGCACGAGCATGCCGTTCCTGAGATGCCGCTTGGCAAGCGCCGCCTCGATCGCCGCCTGCCGCTCGCCGAGCCAGTCGAGCGCCGCATAGAGCTCGGCCTCGTCGACCTCCCCAGGCCGAGCACGCGGCCCAGGCTCGTGCTCGCGGTCGCCGCATCGAGATCGCGCGCCGTCGCCAGTTTCGAGGCCGGATGGACGATCGACTGACGAGCAGCGCCAGCACGAGATCGCGCAGTCGCGGCTGCGGCCGACCGAGCAGCCCGTCGAGGCCGATGCGGCGCACCGTCCCGAGCACCGCGGCGACGTGAC
>DATAQP010000072.1:0-6487 GCA_036264595.1 Allostellaceae bacterium | reverse complement strand
GGTCCGCGCCGTTTGACCGCCGCCGAGATCGCCCAGATCGCTGGCCGCGCCGGCCGGCACATGAGCGCTGGCACGTTCGGCACCACCGCCGAGCTCGAGGAGCTCGACCCGGAGATCGTCGAGGCGGTCGAGAATCACCGCTTCGATCCGCTCGAGCGGCTCTATTGGCGCAACTCGCGCCTCGCCTTCTCGTCGGTCGGTGCGCTGCTGCGCAGCCTCGACGAGCGGCCGGCGCTGCGCGGCCTGGTGCAGGCGCGCGAGGCCGACGACCAGCTGGCGCTGCGCGCCCTTGCGCGACTGCCCGATATCGCCGCCGCGGCGAGCAACCCGGCGCGCATCCGCCTGCTCTGGGAGGTCTGCCAGATCCCCGATTTTCGCAAGGTGATGAGCGATACCCACGCCAGGCTGCTGGCGCAGATCTTCCGCTATCTGACGGGTCCGGCCGAGCGGTTGCCGGCCGATTGGGTGGCGCGGTCGGTCGACCGGCTCGACCGTGGCGACGGCGATATCGACACGCTGATGGCGCGCATCGCCCATGTGCGGACCTGGACCTATATCGCCCACCGGGCCGACTGGCTCGCCGATGCGGCGGGATGGCAGGAGCGGGCGCGCGCCATCGAGGACCGGCTGTCGGACGCGCTGCACGACCGGCTGACGCAGCGCTTCGTCGATCGCCGTGGCGCCTTTCTGGTGCGGCAGCTCGCCGGGCCAGGCGAGCTGCTCGCCGCCGTCCGGGCGAATGGCGAGGTGGTCGTCGAGGGCGAGTTCGTCGGCCGTCTCGCCGGCTTCCGCTTCGTTCCCGATCCGCAGGCGACGGCCGAGGAGGCGCGCACCCTGCTTGCCGCCGCCAATCGCGTGCTGCGCGGCGAGATCGCCGCGCGCGCCCGATCGCTCGCCGCGGCGGGCGATGCCGCCTTTCGCCTCGCGCCCGACGGGACGATATCGTGGTCGGGTGGTCTCGTCGCCCGCCTGCTGCCGGGCGACAGCATGCTGGCGCCGCGCATCGAGCTCATGCCCGGCGAATTCCTCGAGGGCGAGCTGCGCGAGATGGTGCGCCGCCGCCTCGTCGGCTTTCTGCGCGACGAGATCCGCCGTCGCCTGGCGCCGCTCTTCCGTGCCCGCGAGAGCGCGCTGTCCGGGGCCGGGCGCGGCCTCGTCTATCAGCTCAGCGAGGGGCTCGGCAGCCTGCACGCCGCCGCGGTGGCGGCGCAGCGCACCGCGCTCGAGTCGGCGGACCGCCCGGTGCTCGCCCGGCTCGGCATCCGCTTCGGCACCGAATTCGTCTATCTCGACCGTCTGCTCAAGCCGGAGGCGCTTGCCATGCGGGCGTTGCTGTGGTCGCTCCATCACGGCGCCGTGCTGCCGGCCGAGCTGCCGCCAGTCGGGGCGCCCGCGTCGCCCCGGGCGTCGCCCGCCTTCTATGCCGCGATCGGCCATGCCGTGCTCGGCGAGCGCGTCCTGCGCATCGACCGCGTCGAGCGCCTCGCCGCGGCAGCGCGCCGCCTGGCGCGAGACGGCGCCTTCGCGCCGACGCAAGAGCTGGCGGCGCTGATCGGCGGCAGCGCTGCCGACCTCACCCTCGTCCTGCCCGCACTCGGCTACCGCGCGGTCGTCGAGGCGAGCGGCGTCACCTTCGTCGCGCGGCCGCGGCGGCGGCAGAAGCCGGCAACGGCGCTGCCGGCCCGACGCCGTGCCGCCGCTGGCGAGGACCATCCCTTCGCGAAGCTGCGGGCGCTGCGCCTGGCGCGATGAGCGAGGCTGACGGCAGGGCGACGCTGCGGCTCGACAAGTTCCTGTGGTTCGCGCGCCTCGCCAAGACGCGCTCGCTGGCGGCTCGGTTATGCGCCGCCGGCGCGGTCGCCATCGCCGGCCATACCGTGCTCAAGCCCGGCCAGCGCGTGCGCGTCGGGGATGTCGTAACCGTGCCGCAGGGCCGCATGATTCGTACCCTGCGCATCGCGGCGCTCGGCAGCCGCCGCGGCCCGCCCGCCGAGGCGCAGCTCCTCTATACCGAGCTGGCGCCGCCGCAGCCCATCCCGCGCGAAGCGTGGACAGGCCTCCTGGCCGAGGAGAGCGACGTCTCCGCATCGCCGGAGCGGGCAGGGTGAGGAGCCGATCAGGCGTCGCGCTTATGCGCCTCGAGGTCGATGCGCTGCATGATCCTTGCCGGATCGACAGGGCCGAAGCCGAACTCGCGGTAGAGGCCGTGCGCGTCGCGAGTCGACAGCATCCAGCGGCGTAGCCCTTGCAGGCTGGGATGCGCCATCACGCTGGCGACCAGCCAGCGGCCAAGCCCCCGGCCGCGATGCTCTGTCAGGACATAGACGTCGCTCAGCCAGGCGAAGGTGGCGCCGTCGCTGACCACCCGCGCATAGCCGATCTGCGCGCCGGTCGCGTCGTAGAAGCCGAAGGGCAGCGAGCCGTCGACGGACCGCTCGAAGATGCCGCGCGCCAGGCCAGCGGCCCAATAGCTCTCGCCGCTGAGATAGCGATAGACGGCGTCGCGGTCGAGCCGCGCGCGATCCGTGCTGATGGTGAAGCCGTCGCGCTGCACCTCGTAAACGTCTGATTGGGACATGTGGCTTGTCAGGCGTGGGAGTACATCTTCTTGCCCGCGACCGAGAGCTCGGCACGCAGGATCGTTCCAGTGTCGCTTTCGGTGATGAACAGCGAGCAATTGTCGGGGCCGCCGAACGCCATGTTGGTGATCGAGAGGCCCGTGCACGAGACGATGCGGTGGATGGGATGGCCGAGCGGGCTGAACGACCAGACGCAGCCATTGCCGACATGCGCGACGTAGAGATTGCCGGCGCTGTCGAGGGCCATCCCGTCGGGACCGCCGCCGCCGGAGAGCTGGATGAAGACGCCGACCTTGGAGACGCCGCCATCCGCCATCAAGGGCAGGCGCCAGACCGCGTTGGCGCGCGTCACCGCGACGAAAAGCTGGTTCTCGGCGAGGTTCATGACCAGCCCGTTCGGGCTCGGCACCGTGCCGATCAGAAGGTCGAGCGTGCCATCGCGCCAGCGATAGACGCGGCCGGTCGGATCCTGCAGCCCGGTCTGGCCCTGATCGGTGAAATACATATCGCCGTTGACGGCGAAGAAGAGATCGTTGCAGCCCTTGAACCGCTCGAGGCGGCGACGCTCGATGAGCGGCGTCACTTTGCCGCTCGCCGGATCGAGCTGCATGATGCCGTTCTTATAGTCGGCGATGAAGACGCGCCCGGCCTTGTCGAATTTCAGCCCGTTGGGCTCGCCGTCATACTCGGTGACCAATGTCCACGTGCCGTTCGGGGCGATGCGGAAGATGCGGCCGAACGGGATGTCGACGACCCAGAGATTGCCCTCGCGGTCGAAGCTTGGTCCTTCGAGGAAGCAGTCGAGCGCCTCGCCGCCGCGGTTGGTATCGCCCCAGACCGTCCGCGTCTTCTTGCGGAACTGCTCCGGCACCGAGGCGAAGACCGTGGTCTCGATGGGGGTGGGTGTCGGGTAGAGGCTCATCGCTCGCTTCCCTCAGGTGCTTGCCAGACCTTGTCCCGCCTGGCGCAGGACCTGGCGGGCGCGGAACAGGACCATCTCGCGCCAGGCGGCGCTGTCGGGGAAATAGGCGTCCTTGATCTCCGCCTTGATGCGGCGCGTCTCGGCGGCGCTCCAATCGACGTTGGTATAGGCATGCAGCCAGTGATCGGCGCGCAGCACCGAGAACATCGTCCAGCGCGACCGCGTGCCGTATTCGAGCGTGGCGATGGTGGCGCGCTCGCCGAGCAGCTCCTCCCAGCGCTGGGGGCCGAGCCCGGCGCGCGTCGAGGCGACCGAATTCGGGTCGCCCATTTGCGTCACGCATTCGTACCAGCTCTGCAGCCGCCGCCCATGCGCGCTGTCGAGGCTTGGCATGACGATGAGCTCGCCATAGCCGAACGGGCCGAGCCCGGTATGGAAATCGATCATGGCGACGTGGTGTCGCGCGGCGAGGCGGTAATCGGCGATGATCGCCTCCTCGGTGCGGCGCGCCCAGGTCGGTCCGGTACCGCCGTAGAAGATGCCGTTCGGGTGCGCGTACTGGCCGGCGGCGCGCGCGGCATGGAAGGCGGCCTCGCCATGCGCGGCGCGAAACGCGGCGATCGCCGCCTCGGCCTTGTCGAAGGCGGGGCCGCTCAGCGCCGGCGGCACCAGCGCGTCGGCGAGCTCGTCATAGGCCGGGTTGGTCGGCAGCTTGGCGGCGAAATCGACGAAATTGCGGTTGAGATCGACATTCTCCTCGGTGACGCGGCGGATCCAGGCGAAGCCGTACGGGTTGATCGCATGGATGAGGAGCGCGGCATGGCCCAGCAACAGGCGCGCCGCGTTGCCCTCTTCGAGCCAGTCGAGCTGCACGCCCGAGCCGCAGAATCCCTCGACGCCATGCGTGCCCGACATGATCACCAGGACCTTGTCGGCATCCTCCGGGCCGAACCAGGCGCAGTCGCAGGCGAGCGCCTCGCCACGTGGTCCGGGGTTCGGATTTCGATAGGAGCGCAGCCGCCCGCCGGCGATCTCGGCGGCGTGACGGAAACGCCGGCTTGCCTCGCCGTAATCGGCCGAGAAGCGCGCAGCGGCAGCGGTGACGAGGTCCATCTTGTATCCCAACAATTCGGCGGCAGAACGGCTCAAATCGAGTTTAGCCGGTTGCACGCCGCCGGCGAAAGGGGCTGGGGCGAAAGGGTTTGGCGGCGCATGGCACGATCGCGTCGGCGCGGTGCTCGGCGGGCGTTTGACAAGCCTTTGGCGTTTGGCGAATGTTCGGCGACATCGTCTGTGGCCAGCTGCGCGCGGCGATCGGAGACTGACGATGCTTGCCTCGCTTCCCTGGCTCTGGATGCCGATAACGATCGGCGCCGCTCTGGCGCAGACGCTGCGCAACGCGGCGCAACGTCATCTCACCGCGGAGCTCGGCACGCTCGGCGCGACGCTGGTGCGCTTTCTCTACGGCCTTCCCTTCGCTCTCCTCTGGCTGCTGGCGGTGAGCAGCGAGGCCGATGCACGAGTTCCGGCGGTGTCGCTCGGCTTCTTCGCCTGGGTCCTGCTCGGCTCCACCACGCAGATACTCGCCACGGCGCTGCTCCTGCGGACGATGAAGGACCGCAGCTTCGCGCTCGGCGTCGCCTATTCCAAGACCGAGGTCGTCCAGGTCGCAATTCTCGGCTTCATCCTGCTCGGCGACCCGGTATCGCTGCCTGTCGCCATCGCCGTCATCGTGGCAACGACGGGCGTGCTGCTCATCTCGCTGCCCGAAGGCGAGCGCTCGCTCGGCCGCTTCCTGCGCGGCTGGATGTCGCGCACGGCGCTGCTCGGGCTTGCTTCGGGCACGATGTTTGCCCTGTCGGCGGCCGGCTATCGCGGTGCCGCCCTGTCGCTCGCCACGGCACCCGCCCTCGAAGCCGCTTGTACGCTCGCCGCGGCACAAGTCCTGCAGACCGTGCTCCTCGGCGGCTGGCTGGCGGCGCGCAATTTCGCCGTCGTCGTCAAGGTGGTGCGTGCCTGGCGCGTCTCGCTCTTCGCCGGCTTCATGGGGGCGCTCGCCTCCGGCCTGTGGTTCACCGGCTTCGCTCTCGAATCGGCGGTGCATGTCCGCACGCTCGGCCTCGTCGAGCTGCTGTTCAGCTATATAGTCTCGCAGAAGCTCTTTCGCGAGCGGCTCGGGATGAGCGAGCTTGCCGGCATGGCGCTGCTCGCGCTCGGCATCTTCGGCGTCGTCGGCTTCCGCTGAGCCGGTCAGCCGACGCTGCACAATTTGTATGGGCCGACATCGAAATGAAAGTGGTTGTGATGGAGCGCATCGCTTGCCGGTGTCAGCACGACGTTGAAATAGGCGCAGGCGCGCTTGGCGACCTCATGCAGGAAGTCCCGCCGCGGACCGCGTCCACGCCAATCGGTCTCGACGGCGATTCGTGTGCCGTCGCCGAGCTCGAAGCTGCCGATATCGATAGCGTTGCCGCGCGCATGCTGGCTCAGCCGACCATTGCCGCCGTTCTCGCCGCGGCAGGTATAGGCGCCGAAATGATGGATCAGGACGACCGGGCGGCCGAAATAACGCTGCGCCGCTTGCTGCACCGCCTCGCGCTCGAAACGGTCGAGTCGTGCCGCCAGCGTGCAGCTCATCTCGGCGGGGCGATTCCAGCTTATCGCGCTCTGCTCGATGCGCACCCCATTGTCGATCCCACAGCCATTGAGCGCCACCGGCGCCGCGATCGGCACGAACCGCACGCCTTGCGCGGCAAGCTCGTCGAGGCACTCCGCCCCGGCCATGGGCGCGGGCGGGCGGGGCGGGCCGACGCAGCCGGCAACGAGGCCGCTGAGCAGCAGCGTCGCTACAAGGGCGGGAAGACGGTCGGGATCGATCGCGACCTCTATTCTCGCTGGAATGTGCATGGCGGTTGAGCCGTTCCCCTCATACAAGATGGGGCAGGCGGGTCAAGCCCTATCGGCGATGGCGTCCCCGCTGCTGCCG
>DATAQP010000047.1:0-3829 GCA_036264595.1 Allostellaceae bacterium | reverse complement strand
GCCTCCGGCCTGTCGCAGACCCCCGCCGGCTTCGCCGTCGACCGGTTCGGCGCCCGCGCCGTGCTGGTTGCCGGCATCGCCCTCTTCTCCACCGCCATCCTCTTCATCGGCCTGGCGCCGAGCTATTGGGTGATGGTCCCGCTGGTCGTCGCCGCCGGCATCGGCAACAGCGTCTTCCACCCGGCCGATTACTCCATCCTGACCAGCGCCGTGCGCCGGGACTGGATGGCGCGCGCCTATGGCATCCATCAGCTCGGCGGCAATCTCGGTTGGGCGGTGGCGCCAGCCGCGGTGCTGACCTTGAGCCATTTCTTCGGCTGGCGCATGGCGCTGGTCATTCTCGGCCTCTTCGGCTACGGGCTCTTCCTCGTCGTCTGGTGGCAGGGCGTCGCCCTCTCGGTGGGCGATGCCAAATCGGCGCGCGACCGCGTCGCCGCCGGACCGCGCTCGGCGCCGCTGCAGATGCTGACCTCGCCGGCGATCCTGCTTTGCTTCTCCTATTTCGCCATGCTGGCGATGGCGCTCACCGGCTTCCAGAACTTCCTGCCGACGGCGCTCAACACCGCCTACGGCACCTCGCTGGTCATCGCCGGCTGGGCGCTCACCGGCTATCTCGTCGGCGGCGCCGCCGGCATTCTCTTCGGCGGCTGGCTGGCCGACCATTCGGCCCGCCACGAGCGCATCCTCGCCTATGGGCTCTTCGCCGCGGCCGCCTTGGTGATGATCGTCGGGCTGGTCGATCTCGGCGTCGCGCCGCTCATCCTGATGATATCGGCCGCCGGCTTCTGCTCGGGCATGACCTCGCCGTCGCGCGACATGATGGTGCGCGCGGCGACGCCGGCCGGCTCGACCGGCAAGGTCTTCGGCTTCGTCTATTCCGGCCTCGATCTCGGCTCCGCCTTCGTGCCGCCGCTGCTTGGGCTCTTCCTCGACCACCAGCTGCCGCTCGGCGTCTTCGCGGTGACGGCGCTGGCGCTCGCCGTCTGCATCGTCATCGCCTTCGCCCTGCAGCGCGCCGGCACTGCCGCCAGCGCCCTCGTGGTGCGGCCGGCGGAGTGAAGTAGGTAAGGTTCACCACGAAGGACACGAAGTCAGGGATGGAACAATGGGATTTGGTTTCGCGCCATAGGCGCGAGAAATTCCAATCCTGCTTCGCTCGTCATCGCCATTTCTCTTCTTCGTGTCCTTCGTGTCCTTCGTGCCCTTCGTGGTGAGGGCGTTGTCTCTGGTATTGGTTCCGGAATGACCGTCGCGCATTTCCACAATCCCCGCGCCCTGGCTCGCGCCGCGCTCTATGCCGCGCCGCTCCAGGCCGTGCTCGACGAGGAGGGCTTCCGTGCTGCCTATCGCGAGATCGCCTCCTGGCCGGATTACGCGCCGACCCCGTTCCTCGCCCTCGACCGCACCGCATCAGCGCTCGGCATCGAGCGGCTCTTCTACAAGGACGAAGCGCCGCGCTTCGGGCTCAACAGCTTCAAGGCTCTGGGCGGCGCCTATGCCGTCTTCCGACTGCTCGCCGACAAGATCGCTGCAGCGGGCGAAGGGCCGGTCACGGCGGCCGCCCTCGCCGAGGGCCGCTGGCGGCATCTCACCGAATCGATGACCGTGACCTGCGCCACCGACGGCAATCACGGCCGCTCGGTTGCTTGGGGAGCGCGGCTCTTCCACTGCCGCTGCGTCATCTTCATCCATGCGACGGTGAGCGAGGGGCGTGCGGCGGCGATCGCCGCCTATGACGCCGAGATCGTGCGGCTGCAAGGCGGCTACGACGAGTCCGTCCACCGCGCCGCTTCGGTCGCCGCCGCGAAGGGCTGGACCGTCATCTCCGACACCGCCTATGCCGGCTACAGCGCGATCCCGCGCCAGATCATGCAGGGCTACGGCGTCGTCGCCGAGGAGATCTTCGCCCAGTTGCCGGGGCAAGCGCCGCCGACGCATGTCTTCCTGCAGGCCGGGGTCGGCGGCATGGCGGCTTCGATCTCAGCCCGCTTCTGGCAGCATTTTGCTGCGGCGCGGCCGCGACTCATCGTCGTCGAGCCCGACCGCGCCGCCTGCCTCTACGAGAGCGCCCGCGCCGGCAAGCCGGTGGTGCTGACCGGCGATCTCGACACGGTGATGGCCGGGCTCTCCTGCGGCGAGGTCTCGGCGCTCGCCTGGCCGGTTCTCGCCGCCGGCGCCGAGGATTTCATGATTGTGGGCGACGATCTCGCCATCGACACGGTGCGTTTCCTCGCCGACGGCGCCGGCGGCGATGCGCCGCTAGTCGCCGGCGAGACCGGCGTTGCCGGCCTTGCGGGCTTGCGCGCCGCCGCTGCCGATCCCGATCTGCGCAAGGCGCTCGCACTCGGCAAGGCGAGCCGCGTCCTCGTCATCGGCAGCGAAGGCGACACCGATCCCGCGATCTATCGCCGGATCGTCGGGCGAAGCGCGGCGGAAGTTAGGGCGGCTGCCCGCTAAGCCGCGTCGGATTCCGCGCCGGCGAGCTCGCGCCGCGCCGCAGCGGTGATCTCGAAGGAGCGCAGCCGCGCCTGGTGGTCGAAGATCTGCGCCGTGATCATCAGCTCGTCGGCGCCGGTCCCAGCGATGAAATCGGCGAGCCCCTGCCGCACCGTCGCCGGCGCGCCGACAATGGTGCAGGAGAGCGATCGCGCCACCATCGCCCGCTCCATCGGCGAGAGGACAGCCTCGATGTCGTCGACCGGCGGCGGCAGCGGACCCGGCCGGCCGCGCCGGAGATTGACGAAGGCCTGCTGCAGCGAGGTGAAGAGCCGTGCCGCCTCGGCGTCGGTCGCCGCCGCGAAGACGTTGAGGCCAAGCATGACATGGGGCTTGGCGCCTTCCTCGCGCGGGCGGAACCGATTGCGATAGAGCTCGATCGCCGTCGCCATCTGGTCGGGCGCGAAATGCGAGGCGAAGGCATAGGGCAGGCCGAGCGCCGCGGCGAGTTGGGCGCCGTAGAGGCTGGAGCCGAGAATCCAGATGGGTACGTTGAGACCGGTTCCGGGCACCGCGCGCACGCGCTGCTCCGGCGTCGCCGGCGCGAAATAGGACATGAGCTCCAGTACGTCCTGCGGGAAGCCGTCGACATCGCCGGCGAGGGTGCGGCGCAGCGCATGCGCCGTCACCTGGTCGGTGCCGGGCGCGCGGCCGAGGCCGAGATCGATGCGGCCGGGATAGAGCGATTCGAGCGTGCCGAACTGCTCGGCGATGACGAGCGGCGCGTGGTTGGGCAGCATCACCCCGCCGGCGCCGACGCGGATCGTAGAGGTGCCGCCGGCGACATGGCCGATCACCACCGAAGTCGCCGCGCTGGCGATGCCCGGCATGTTGTGGTGCTCGGCGAGCCAATAGCGCGGATAGCCCCAGCCCTCGGCATGGCGGGCGAGGTCGAGCGTGTTGCGCAGGGACTGCCCGGCATCGCTGCCCTGGGCAATCGGCGAGAGGTCGAGAACGGAGAAGGGGATCATGCGGGGAATATGGTAGCACGCAGCAGGGATCCCAGGCGCCGCCCTTGGAACGCCGCGCGGCGTGTCCCTGCGCCTTGAAAGGCCGCTCGAGCGTGGCATTGAAACTCGATTGCCACGATACCATTTCAGTTCTATAATATCCGAAATGGGGATGAGCAGGGTACCCATATGCAGAGGAAGGCGGCGAAATCAGCGTAACCAGATAAACTTCGTTATTTCAATGACATAGAGAAATATGTGACAAAACTGCACCTGCATTACGCCTGCATTTTCCAGGACGGCTTCGGAGCGGATCATGGCTAGAACGGTAATCGTCGGCGCCGCCCAGCTCGGCCCGATCGCGCGCAACGAGACGCGACGAG
>DATAQP010000040.1:0-4114 GCA_036264595.1 Allostellaceae bacterium | reverse complement strand
GGTTGTACGGTTTTCGTCCGGCCGGTCGGGACGATTTTTCCCGGCGCGGTCGCGACTATGTCGATCTCGCCAAGCGATGCCCACGCGACGGCCAGACAGAAGAAAGCGATGATCGTCGCGCCGATCGCCCGCCCGATTGGGGAGGACGGGGTCTCAACGATCTCGAGCACAGCCGGCAGGAATTCGAGCTCGTAATTGCCGCGGCGCCGGGCCGAGGCTGGAATGGCGATTGCATTAGACGATTTCATGGATTCCGGCCTGCAGGCGGTGCAGCGAGGCGTAGCGTCCGCCCGTGCGCATCAGATCCTCATGAGTGCCGTCTTCGGCGAGGCGGCCGCGGTCTATCGTTAGGATGCGGTCGCAGAGGCGAACCGTCGAGAGGCGGTGCGCGATGATGATGACCGTCCGTCCTTTGGCGATCTCCCGCATATTCTGCTGGATGACGCGCTCGCTCTCGTAATCGAGGGCGCTTGTCGCTTCGTCGAGGATCAGGATCCGCGGATCCGTGACCAGGGCGCGCGCGATGGCGATGCGCTGGCGCTGGCCGCCGGAGAGGCTGCTGCCGCGCTCGCCGATGAGGGTGTCGTAGGCCTCGGGCATTTCCAGGATGAACTCGTGCGCGCCGGCGAGCTCGGCCGCGGCGATCACGCGCTCCATCGGCATGGCGGGATCGGCGAGCGCGATGTTGTCGCGGACGGTCCGGTTGAACAGCACGTTCTCCTGGAGGACGACGCCGATCTGGCGACGCAGCCAGGCGGGATCGATCATCGCAAGATCCATCCCGTCAACGAGGACGCGGCCGCTCTCCGGCACGTAAAGGCGCTGCATCAGCCTGGCGAGCGTGCTCTTGCCCGAGCCCGACGGGCCGACGACGCCGATGACCTGGCCGGCAGCCACGCTGAAGCTGACGTCGTGCAGTACCTCCGGCCCGTCGACGCGGTAGCGGAAGGTGACGTGATCGAAGGCGATCTCGCCGCGGATCGCCGGCAGTGCAGTGCGCCCCGGATTGTAGGCCGGCTCGGGTGTGCTGTTGAGGATGTCACCGAGCCGCGCCACCGAGAGGCGCGCCTGGTGGAAATCCTGCCACATCTGCGCCAGTCGCAGAACCGGCATGCTTACCCGTCCGGCGAGCATGTTGAAGGCGACGAGCTCGCAGACCGTGAGGCTGCCATCGATGACGAGTTGCGCCCCGAAATAGAGGATCGCGGCGATGACGAGCTTGTTGACGAGCTGCACGGCCTGGCTCGCCGTATTGCCCAGGCTGAGGACGCGGAAACTGGCGGCGACATAGCCGGCGAGCTGCTCCTCCCAACGGCGCTGCATCTGTGGCTCGACCGCCATTGCCTTCAGCGTCTCGACGCCGCTGACGGCCTCGACGAGAAAGGCCTGATTCTCCGCGCCGCGCCGGAACTTCTCGTCGAGCCGACGGCGGAAGAACGGAGTCGCCCCGGCCGAGATCGCGATATAGGCGGGGAAGGAGGCGAGAACGACCCACGTCAGGAACGGTGCGTAATAGAACATCACCGCGAGAAAGATGAATGTAAAAATGAGATCGATGACCAGCGTCAGCGCCGAGCTGGTGAGGAAATTCCGGATGTTCTCGAGCTCGCGCACGCGGGCCACCGAATCGCCGGCCCGCCTTGCCTGAAAATAGGCGATTGGCAGCGAGATCAGATGACGAAAGAGGCGGGCGCCGAGCTCGACGTCGATGCGGTTGGTCGTGTGCGCGAAGAGATAGGTGCGCAAGGTACCAAGCGTCGCCTCGAACAGCGAGATCGTCATCAGGCCGATGATCAGGACATCGAGCGTGCTCATGCTGCGATGCACGAGAACCTTGTCGATGACGACCTGGAAGAAGAGCGGCGAAACGAGGGCGAATATCTGTAGGAAGAACGATGCGACCAGCACCTCGCCTAGTTGGCGGCGATATTTGTTGATGGCGCCGAGGAACCAATTGATGTCAAAGCGGCGGGTGAGGTCCGATAAGGCCGCGCGCCGCGCCATCAGGACGAGACGGCCGTCCCAGATCGCCTGGAACTCGCCCCGCGTCATCACCTGCGGCCGCGACGACATCGGGAGCTGCACCAGTACCTTGTCCTCGGCGGCCTTGCCGAGGATGAGGAAACCGCCGTCGCTCAGCGCCGCGATCACTGGCATCGGCGTGCCCGCCAGCCGTGACCAGGTAGTCTTGCGGGCGCGCGCCTTCAGCCCGAGAGCCTTGGCGCAGCGCAGCATCTCCGGAATGCCGATCGCCGCCGTGCCGAGCTGGTGGCGGATCTGCTCGCCATCGGCGCCGACGCCGTGGAAGCGCAGCAGCGTGACGAGAGCCGCCAGCCCCGGATCCGTGGTTTTCCGTTGGCCCGTCTCAATCGCCATCATGCGCCACGTTCCCGCAATGACGATCAATGTTGCGGTTGCGATAGCAAGGCGGGATCGCTGCCCGATGGCGGAACATAGGTGACGAACGTGCCTGCGCCGGCATCGCCCGCATCCTGGAACCCGGCGGCCGCATATTGCCCGAGGAGCGCGAGGCTGGCGGTGTGCGCGCCGTCGCTCACGGTCAGCATGCCGCTGATGCCGCCGACGTCGGCCGCATAGCTCAGCGTCGTGCCGGCGCCAAAGCCGATATCCGCGAGATCAAAGGTGTCCCCGGCGGCGAAGCCGGCGACGGTGCCGGTGAAGCCCGCCGACTGGTCGAGCTTGAGCGTGCCGGCGGCGCCGGCATCGAAGGTCGTGTTGGCGCTCGCCGCGGAGGCGAATTCGAGCCTCGCCGTGCCGTCGATCGCCGCCGTGCCGCCGCCGGTGACCGTGCCGCCGATTGTGAGATTGCCGCCGTTCGCCCACAGAGTGCCGCTATTCGCGACCGCACCGGCGACGCTGAGCCCGCCGCTGCCGGTCGCCTCGAGCGCGCCGGAATTGGTGACAACGCTGCTTCCGGTGTCGATGACGAGGGCATTCGACTCGTTGGCGAGGATCGTCCCCGAATTGACCAGGGTGAGTTGCCCGGCACCGAGCTGCCCCGCCCCGGAGATCGTGTTGTCGTCGTTGGTGAGCACCGCGCTGGCATCGCCGCCGAAGACGACGTTCCGGGAATTGTCGGACAGCGTCACCTGGCCGCCGCCCTGCAGCGTCACGCCGCGGACGAGGATCTCGAGATCGGTCTCGCCGCCCGTCGAGGCGAGCGCGATCGTGCCCGTGTTGTCGATCGTGCCGCCCAGCGGCAGCACGGCGCCGTCGCCGATCGTCATCGCCCCGGCGTTGGTCGTCACCGGCTCCTGGTCGAAGACGAAGTCGCCGGCGGTGAGCGCGGCGGCGCCGACGCCCTTCAGCGTGATCGACTCGCCGGCGCCGAGAGTGATGACCGCGTTGCCGTTGGCGTCATCGGCCGTGTTCGCCTGGATGGCGGCGAAGCCGGCGATATTGGCGAAGCCGATCAAATCGATCCGGTCGGCGGCGGCGTCGAAATTATAGATTGCGTCGTTGCCGATCGGCTGCGCGAAGACGAACTCGTCCGCCCCGGCGGAGCCGGTGAGCGTATCGTCGCCCGACCAGGCGAAGATCGGCGAGCCGGGGGCGTAGGCCTCGACGTTGTCGAAAAGCGTGGCGCCGCCCGTGGTACCGTCGGCATTGGTCCAGCATTCGGCGGCGGTGAGGACGGCCGCGCCAGTGAAACCGGCCGGGGTCGTGATCGTCAGCGCCGAGGGATCGCTGGTCATGACGGACCAGGTGCCATCGCCGTTGTTCGTGCCCTCGCTGATTGTCCAGCCGACTGGGGTCCCGGAGATGGTCAGCGAAACCTCGCCGCTGGAGTCCGCCGGCAGATTCGACAGCCCCATATTGATGGCTTCACCAGCAACGCCAGACGGGAGAAGGCTGCCGAATTGCGGCGTTGTTATATTTGTCGCGACCGCGAGATTCCCTGCTTCTCCTGTTTCGGTGTCATGGACGCTTGTGTTATTTACGAAATTCAACCCTAAGCTCTTGCCTAAGTCGTTAGTGCCACCGTTGTGAGTGTACTTCACGGTGACGGTGTAGCTCGCTCCGGAACCCGCGACAGGCTGAATCAAGCCTGTCGTTGCCGTGCCGAAGAGCGTGAAATCACTCAGGTCTACAC
>DATAQP010000027.1:0-2318 GCA_036264595.1 Allostellaceae bacterium | reverse complement strand
TTCAGTTCCAGTGTGATCTGTGCCGGATCGGTTTTCGCTGGCGCGGGAAAGTGCAGCGCATTCCAGTCGACCGCGATCTTGCGGCTGCCGACACCGAGGAAGCCGCCGAAATCGATGACGGCAGCGCGCGGCTGCCCATCGGCGTCGACGAGGATGTCGACCACCCGCCCCATATCCTCGCCGGCCGCCCCTTGCACCTTCTTGCCGAGAATGCTGGTCGCCTCGCCGTGATAGATGAGCTGCAGATTCTGCGGCGGCGTGCCCGATACGGGCGGCGACGCAGGCACCGGTTTCACCTCCGGCGCCGGCGCAGTTTCAGGTGCAGGTGCAGATGGCGTCTGATCCTGAGCGCCGGCCGCGCTCGTCAGCAAGATCAGGACAAGCGTCGCGGCGGCCGCCCGCAATTCCTGCACCGGGCGGCCGCTGCTCATGCCCGCCTGCCGACCGCCAAGGTGCGCCCGCCAATATCGCAGGCGATGCCGCGGCGGCGCAGCACGTCATTCGAGATGCCATCCTCTACGATCTGCCCACCATCGAGCACGACTATGCGATCGAACATGTTGAGCGTGGTGAGACGATGCGCAATGGCGATCACCGTGCGACCCTTGACGAGGCGCATCAGCGCCTGCTGGACGAGTTCTTCCTAAGCGGTATCGAGGGCGGAGGTCGCCTCGTCGAGCAGGACGACCGGCGCATTGCGCAGAAAGGCGCGCGCGATGGCTAGGCGCTGGCGCTCGCCGCCCGACAGCTTCAGTCCACGCTCGCCGACGATCGTATCGAATCCCTTGGGCATGCGGGCGATGAACTCGGTACAGCATGCCATCTCGGCCGCGCGGTAAACTTCTGCTTCCGTTGCCTCGGGATTGCCGTAGCGTAGATTATCGAGCACCGAGCGGTGGAACAGCGAGATGTCCTGTTGCACCACGGCGATCGCCTGGCGCAGGCTGTGCTGCGTGACGTCGGCGATGTTCTGCTCGTCGATCAGCACCCTCCCGGCATCTGGCTCGTAGAGGCGCTGGAGCAGCGCCAGGATCGTCGATTTTCCTGCGCCGGTCCGCCCGATGAGGCCGAGCTTCTGACCTGCCGGAACGTGCAGGTTGAACCGCTCGAGGACCTGCTTGCTATTGGGATAGTGGAAGGCGACGTTCTCGAACGAGATCGAACCGCCGAGCGGGATGAGTGCGGCGGCATTCGGGGCGTCGGCGATCTCGTGCGGTCGGCCGAGAACCGCGATCGCCTCGCCGAGCTTGGCGAAGTGCTGGATGACCTCGACCAGCGCCATCGCCAGGTCCCGCGACGCATGCAGCACGGTGAAACAGAGCGACGTCGTGAGCACCACCCCGCCGGTGGTGACAAGGCCCTGGCGCCACAGCATGACGGCCCAGATCAGCACGCCAGCAGTGACGACGAAGACCGAGACGGCGTGGAAGATGCGCAGCCGCTCGAGCGAGCGCAGGCTCTCGCGCTGCGCTGACATTTCGTGCGCGATCTTGTGCGACAGCCGCTCCTGCTCGCGCTGCGCCGCGCCGAAGGCGCGGACCAGCCCCATATTGCTGACGATGTCGGTCAGGTCGCCGGTCACCATTGCTGCCCGGCTGGCGAAATGGGCATGCAGGTGATGGCCGCGTGCGGCGCGCCAGGCAATCACCACGGCGAGCGCCGTGACGATGACGAAGAGGACGGCGGTGATCTCCCAGTTGATGACGCCGAGCACGATGATGCTGCTGATCACCGCGACCGCCGGGGGGATGGTCGTCCAGGTGAGCGAGTTCTCGATGCTCCAGGCGGCGTTCGCCGCCGTCGTGATACGCCCGGCCAGGGCACCGGGGAATTGGTCGGTGAAATAGCGCGAGCCGTGACCCGAGAGGTGATCAAACAGATCCAGCCTGAGATCGCCGCCGACGGCCACGAAGGCGTAGCTTGCGACCCAACCTGCGAGGCGCCACAGCAGGTTGTCGCCGGCGACCAGCGCGAGAAGCAGCCCGACCGCGCTCCAGAGGGCGAGATTCGAGGGTTGTCCCGCGCCGAGCACATCGACGAGGTTCTTTATGGCGTATTGCGAGCCGATGGCGCAGCCGACGGCGCTCAGCACCGCCAACAGGACGACGAGATGGCTCGCCAGCCGCCGCCCGACGTAGTGCAGCAGAAAGGCGGCGGGGCCGCTCGAAGCATAGCGCGGTAGGGACATGTGCGTTCGCCTGTCACGGAAGGTTGAGGCTACCGGTGGATCGACGATTGTTCTCGTCGACAACGGGCCAGTCCCGATTTTCGTCCCGTTGAATCGCGACGGCCGCCCGGCGCTCCGCGTCCGACGAGAG
>DATAQP010000585.1:0-2108 GCA_036264595.1 Allostellaceae bacterium | reverse complement strand
CCCTCCTCACCATCCGCGACCTCTCCATCACCTTTACCTCCGGCGACCATACGGTCGAGGCGGTCAAGGGCGTCTCGTTCGATATCAACCGCAGCGAGACGGTCGCGCTGGTTGGCGAGAGCGGCTCGGGCAAGTCGGTCACTGCCCTCTCGATCCTACAGCTTCTGCCCTATCCGACGGCGAAGCACGGCGCCGGCAGCTCGATCAAGTTCGACGGCAACGAGATGATCGGCGCCGGGCCGGCGCTGCTGCAGCGCGTGCGCGGCGACCGCGTGGCGATGATCTTCCAGGAGCCGATGACCTCGCTGAACCCGCTGCACACGCTGGAGAAGCAGATCGGCGAGACGCTCTTCCTGCACAAGCATATGAGCGCCGAGGCGGCGCGCGCCCGCACGCTCGATCTGCTCCATCTCGTCGGCCTCGCCGATGCCGAGAGCCGGCTCGGCGCCTATCCGCACCAACTCTCCGGCGGGCAGCGTCAACGCGTCATCATCGCGATGGCGCTCGCCAACGAGCCCGACCTCTTGATCGCCGACGAGCCGACCACCGCGCTCGACGTCACCATCCAGGCGCAGATCCTCAAGCTGCTCGAGGATCTCCAGGTGCGTTTCGGCATGGCGCTGCTGCTCATCACCCATGATCTTCGCCTCGTCCGCAAGATGGCCGAGCGCGTCTGCGTGATGACCGCGGGCATGATCGTCGAGACGGGTGCGACCGAGGCGATCTTCACCGCGCCGCGCCATGCCTATACGCGCCACCTCCTCGCCGCCGAGCCCAAGGGCACGCCACGCCGCATCGAGCCGCCGCCGCCGGTCGTGCTGACCGGCGATGCCATCAAGGTGTGGTTCCCGATCAAGGCCGGCGTGCTCCGCCGCACGGTCGGCTACGTCAAGGCGATCGACGGCGTCAGCGTCGCGGTACGCGAGGGCGAGACGGTCGGCGTCGTCGGCGAATCGGGATCAGGCAAGACGACGCTCGGCCTCGCCCTCCTGCGCCTCCTCGATAGCGAGGGGCGTATCGTCTATGACGGGACCCAGCTCGACGGGCTCTCCGGCGCGCGCATGCGGCCGCTGCGCCGCCAGCTGCAAATCGTCTTCCAGGACCCGTTTTCCAGCCTGTCGCCGCGCCTCTCGGTGGCGCAGATCGTCGAGGAAGGGCTGACCGTGCATCGCATCGGCGGCACGGCCGAGGCGCGACGCACGCTGATCGACCAGGCGCTGCGCGAGGTCGGGCTCGATCCCGCATCGGCCGATCGCTATCCGCACGAATTCTCCGGCGGCCAGCGCCAGCGCATCGCCATCGCCCGCGCCCTCGTGCTGAAGCCGCGCTTCATCGTGCTCGACGAGCCGACCTCGGCGCTCGACATGTCAGTACAGGCGCAGATCGTCGAGCTCCTGCGCGATCTGCAGCAGCGCCATCGCCTCGCCTATCTCTTCATCAGCCACGATCTGCGCGTCGTCCGCGCCCTCGCCAGCGAGCTGATCGTCCTGAAGGACGGAAGGGTCGTCGAGGCGGGCCCGGCCAAGCACGTATTCGAGACGCCGCAGGATCCTTATACAAAGACGCTGATGGCAGCAGCCTTCAGCCTCGAAACCGTCGATACCGGAGCCGTTCGAACATGAGCTTTCCCATCCTCTTTCGCACCTCGAGCCCTTACGCGTCGCGCTGGAAGGCCGAGCTCGAGCGCCATGTTCCCGATCTCGATTTCCGCGTCTATCCCGAGATCGGCGATCCCGCCGAGATCGCCATGGCGCTGGTCTGGAAGCCGCCGCACGGCGTGCTCGCGATGCTGCCCAATCTCAAGCTCATCGTCTCGCTCGGCGCGGGCGTCGACCACATCCTCGAGGATCCGACCCTGCCGCGCCACGTGCCGCTGATGCGCCTCGTCGATCCGCATATGGTGGCGGCGATGAGCGAGTACGTGCTGGCACAGGTGCTCCGCCTGCACCGCCAGGACCTGACGTATCTGGCCCAGCAGCGCGACATCGTATGGAAGGAGCTGCGCCAGCCCAATGCGCATGAGCGGCGCATCGGCGTGCTCGGTCTCGGCCAGTTCGGCGCCGATGCGGCGATCAAGCTCAGCGCGCTCGGCTTCGACGTCGCCGGCT
>DATAQP010000544.1:0-2635 GCA_036264595.1 Allostellaceae bacterium | reverse complement strand
CGGCAGCGCATACGAAGTGGGACGATGGCGCCATGACCGGCGAGATCGGCGAGCTCAACCCGCCGCCTTGGCTCCTGATGGGGCCGGGCCCAATCACCTGCGATCCGCGCGTGCTGCGGGCAATGTCGACGCCGCTCCTCGGCCAGTTCGATCCCGCCTTCACCGCCTATATGAATGAGGTGATGGCGCTCTATCGCCGTCTCTACCAGACCGCGAATCGCTGGACCTTCCTGGTCGACGGCACGGCGCGCGCCGGCATCGAGGCGATACTGGTGTCGCTGATCTCGCCCGGCGACCGCGTGCTGGTGCCGATCTTCGGCCGCTTCGGTCATCTCCTCTGCGAGATTGCCCAGCGCTGCCGCGCCGATATCTGCACGATCGAGGCGGAGTGGGGCACCGTCTTCGCGCCGGAGCAGGTCGATGCCGCCATCCGCCAGCACCGACCTCGCGTGCTGGCGATCTGCCAGGGCGACACCTCGACGACGATGGCGCAGCCGCTCGACGAGATCGGCGCGATCTGCCGGCGCCACGACGTCATCCTCTATGTCGACGCCACGGCGACGCTCGGCGGCATGGATTTGCCGGTCGATCGCTGGCACATCGATGCCGTCTCGGCCGGGCTGCAGAAATGCCTCTCCGGTCCGCCCGGCTCGTCGCCGATCACCATCAACCAGCGCGTCGTCGATATCGTCAATGCGCGCAAGCATGTCGAGGCCGGCATTCGCCCCGCCGGCTACGTCGCCGGCAACGGGGCGCCGATCCAGTCGAATTATTTCGACCTCGCTATGCTGATGGATTACTGGGGCGAGAGCCGCCTCAACCACCACACCGAAGCCGCCTCGATGCTCTACGCGGCGCGCGAATGTGCCCGCATCGTGCTCGCCGAGGGGTTGGAGACCTGCTTCGCGCGCCATCGCCTGGCGAGCCGGGCGCTCACCGCCGGAATCACCGCGATGGGGCTCACCTTGTTCGGCGACCAGGCGCACAAGATGCCGAACGTCACCGGCGTGATGATACCCGGCGGCGTCGATGGCGAGATGGTGCGCCGCCTCATGCTGGAGGATTTCGGCATCGAGATCGGCTCGTCCTTCGGCCCGCTCAAGGGACGGATCTGGCGCATCGGCACGATGGGCTATGTCTGCCGCAAGGAGAATGTGCTGCATTGCCTCGGCGCGCTCGAGGCAACGCTGCGGCACTGCGGCCTCCGCGCCCTGCCTGGCGCCGGGGTCGACGCCGCGCTCGCCATCTATCGTGCCGGTGAAATCAGCGCGGCCGGTGCGCCGCGCGCCAGCGCCCCGGCGGCAGACCGAAAGCCTGCTTGAACTGCCGCGTCATGTGGCTCTGATCGGCGAAGCCGCTGGCATAGGCGGCATCGCTGATTGCGTGCCCGGTGCGGATCAGGGCGCGGGCGCGGTCGAGGCGGCGCATGGTGAGATAGCGATACGGGCTGGTGCCGAGCAACGTGCGAAAATGACGTGCCAGCGCATAGCGGTCGAGCCCGGTGACGGTCTCGAGCTCGGTCGAGGCGACGGTGCGGTCGAGATGGGCGTCGAGGAACTGGCGCGCCCGCTCGACCGCCACCGCGCAGGCCGGCGAGGACGCGCGGGCAGCGGCGGAGGGATCGAGCGCGCGCAACGCCTCGGCGAGCGATAGCACCGCCTGATCGGCGGCCAGATCCTCGAGCGGGGAATCGAGATCGGCCAGGGCGAAGCACAGGGCGCGCATCAGACGCGCATCGGTCGAGAGGGCGCTCGGCACGAATGGCAGGCCACTGCCGTCGCCGAGAGCCGCTCGGATCAGACGAGGCTGGACATAGAGCATGCGATACTGGAAGCCGCATTCCGCCCCTGCCCGCCCGTTATGCGCCTCGTCGGGATGGATGACGAGCAGCTTTCCCGCCGTGCTTTCGACCCTGCTGCCGCGATATTCGAAGCGTTGCACGCCGCCGATCGTGTAGCCGACCGCGTAGGTGTCGTGGCGGTGCTTGTCATAGGCGTGGCCGGAGAAGAAGGCTTCGATCCGCTCGAGCCCAGGCCGCGGCGGCGCGGTCCTCAGCCAGTCGCCCGGCGACGGCCCGCAGGGCTTCCTGCACGATCGTTCAAGACGCGATGCAAGTCTCTCGCCCAAGCTGGCTCCCATGCGCTTCGACACCAAGATCGCCATCGTGGTGCGCGACGACCTCGCCGCTTGGCAGAAACTCAACGTTGCCTGCTTCCTCACCGGCGGGCTGGTCGGATCATATCCCGAGCTCCCCGGCGAGCGCTACCGCGATGCCTCCGGCCGAATCTACGGCAAGCTCATCCGCCAGCCGATCCTGGTCTTTTCCGCCAGCGCCGACGAGCTCAAGCGAACGCTGGAGCGCGCCAGCGAGCGCGCGCTGCCGGTCTCGATCTATACTTACGATCTCTTCGCCACCGGCAATGACGAGGACAACCGCGCCGCGGTGGCGCGCGTCGCCACCGAGGCCCTCGACCTCGTCGGCCTCGCCCTCCACGCCGAGCGCAAGGCGGTCGACAAGGTCACCAAGGGGCTGATGCTGCATCCGTAGAAGCGTGAATCGGACCGGTATCCTTCGACTTCGCTCAGGATGAGGTGAGTTTTCCATCCGCACCTCCCCTCATCCTGAGCGGAGCTG